>JANNOC010000654.1:0-2003 GCA_031398865.1 Gemmatimonadota bacterium
TCGGCCACGTCGGGCTGCGACCGCGCAACCGGAACCACGATGGAGAGTACAGGGGCAGTCATGCCGGGTCCGATCATCGCGCTTACGCGGGCGATGCTCCGCACTCCCGCGACGATCAACCTGGAGCGAAAGTCGGCACCCGCCATCGGGATCACGCAGGCCGTGTATCCCGTGCGCGAGGATCTCAAGACCGCGCTGCTCGCGGAGCTCCTCACGCGCGGGGAGATCCGCAACGCCATTGCCTTCACGCGGACGAAGCACCGCGCCAACCGGTTGTACGAGGTGCTGAGCGCGCAGGGTATCCGCTGCGAGCGGATTCATGGCAACCGGTCGCAGGGACAGCGCACGGACGCGCTCGCGGGATTCAAGAACGGGCGGTTCCAGGTGCTCGTGGCAACGGACATCGTCGCGCGCGGGATTGACGTGGTCGAATTGGGACACGTGGTGAATTTCGACGTTCCGAACGTCCCGGACGACTACATCCATCGCGTGGGCCGCACCGCGCGCGCGGATGCCACCGGCGACGCTTTCACCTTCGTCTCACCGGACGAGGAAAGCGACCTGCGCGACATCGAGCGCGCGATCGGCAAGCGTCTGCCGCGCGTCACACTCCCCGGTTTTGACTACACGGGACGCCCGACCGAGCGGTTCGAGGTACCCATCGGCGAGCGCATCGCGGCAATCCGTGCGCGCAAGGCCGACGATCGTGCGCGGGCGAAGGCGAAAGCGGAACGCCGCGCCCGAGGCGGCGTGGCGAGCGGCGGCGGCTCGCGCCGGCGATAGTCGTATGCGTCGAAGCGCAGTGATCGCACTGTCAGTCCTAACTACACTTGCCGCCTGCGCTCCGAGCGGCGAGGGCATCCCGGACCCGGCCATGAATACCTTTGCACCCGCACTCGGCGTGGACTTGAGCCGCATGACGAAGACGGCGACCTCCCTGTACATGCTGGACGAACAGACGGGAACCGGCGCGGAAGCCCACACCGGCCAGCGTGTCTCGGTGCACTACACCGGCTGGCTTCCCGACGGAAGCAAGTTCGACGGCAGTCGCGACCGCAACGCGCCGTTCGAGTTTCAACTGGGTGCGGGAAAAGTGATCGCCGGCTGGGATGAGGGTGTCGCGGGCATGAAAGTCGGCGGCCGGCGCAAACTGGTCATCCCGGCCTCGCTGGGTTACGGGGCGCGAGGCAGCGGTCCCATTCCGCCGAACTCCACCCTGGTTTTCGACGTCGAGCTGCTCGCGATCCGGTAGCGAAAAGCGGTTGGCCGCGGGCCTCTCCCCAAGGCCAACTCGGGCATTCGGCCCAGCAGTGCGCGCGACATGAGCAGCTGTTCACGCGTCCGCAAGACACATCGCGCGACCTGTCGCGCATCCGGGTGTTTCGTGTGGCGCGCGTGCACCATCCGCGCGACGGGTCCAGCCATCGAGACGAATGTTCCTCCGCTAAGTTATTCGTCACAAACTAGTTACAATCTTTGGCGTGAACCCTGGTGCGGGGCACGGTCGCTGCTTCTGCCATTTCCGACAGTTGGGGTTGGCACTGCGTTCCGACCTCACCCTTCACCACAGGACACTCGCCCCAGCGTCCCTCGGGCGCTCGACGCTGCCGGGCGAAGGAAGCCATGCTGCCGATACCAAATCCCGACGTTATCTATCGATCGCTCTCGGAGGGCGCTGTGCTCTTCTCCACGCGCGACGAGGTGTACTTCGGCTTGAACGACGTCGGGGCACGCGTGTGGGAGCTGCTCCCGCCCGCAGCAGCGACGGTGGATGAGATCTGTCACGAACTGGCCGGGCGGTATCCCGATGCGTCACCCGTCACCATTCGTGGCGACGTCGAGGATCTACTTGCGGCGCTCGCCGAACACGGATTGGTCCTGGATCGGCGCGAGGAACCGGAAGAGGAAGATGCTGCGGAAACTGCTGCGCGAACTGCGGACATTGAGCGTCGCTGAGGCGATGGAGCTCGCGACCGCCCAGGCCGGTCTTCTGGGGGCGCAGT
>JANNOC010000087.1:0-2046 GCA_031398865.1 Gemmatimonadota bacterium
GATGCGGAACTATGTGTCATGGGGCGCCTACATGGGGAACTTCGTCTTCTTCATCGGGATCAGCCATGCCGGCACGCTCATCTCCGCGATCCTGAGGGTGACTGATGCCGGGTGGCGCCGGCCGATCACCCGCATGGCCGAGGCGATCACCGTCTTCGCGCTCATGGTCGGCGCGCCGATGGTGCTCATCGACATGGGACGCCCCGACAGGGTCTTGTACGTGTTCACTTACGGACGGTTGCAGTCGCCCATACTCTGGGACATCGTCTCGATCGCCACGTACCTGACGGGAAGCATACTGTACCTCTACGTGGCGATGATCCCGGACATGCCGATCCTGGCACGGCACGCGCGCGAGCGCGGGCGTTCACTCTGGCTCGTGCGGCTCTACAAAACGATGTCACTCGGATACCGCGAGTCTGTGGAGCACCGGCGCCGTCTCGGGATCGCTCTCGCCGCCATGGCCGCGATCATCATTCCGGTAGCGATCTCGGTGCACACTGTCGTCTCCTGGGTGTTCGGGATGACGCTCCGCCCAGGATGGCACAGCACCATTTTCGGACCGTACTTCGTTGTCGGTGCAATCTTTTCCGGCACTGCGGCCATCATCACCGCGATGGCGATCTTCCGGCGTGCCTACCGGCTCGAGCGATATCTTCTGCCGTTGCACTTTCGGCACCTGGGGAAGTTGCTGCTGGTCCTCACGCTGCTCTACGCCTACTTCACGCTGAGCGAGTACCTGACCGCGTGGTATGGTGGCATCGAAGCCGAGCGGCGCCTGATGGAACTGCTCGCCGGAAGTACGGCGTACGGCCTCTCCTTCTGGCTGTGGGCGATCTTCGGACTTCTCGCTCCCATAGCTCTCCTGCTCTTTCCCGGGCGACGTTCGATCAGCGCGATCGTGACGGCCTCCGTTCTCGTGAACATCGGCATGTGGCTCAAGCGATACCTGATCGTCGTGCCGACGCTGCAGACGCCGTTCATCCCGGCCGAGGCGGCAGGGATCACACCGTGGTACTTCCCGAGTCCAGTCGAGTGGGCGATCACTGCCGGGGCCTTCGCCGCGTTCCTGCTCCTGTTCACCCTCTTCTCCCGGGTGTTCCCGATTCTCTCGATCTGGGAGACGGCCGAGGACGTGGCAGAGAAGGCGGCGCGCGACCTGACGGTTCCGACAGCGCGCCCGCAGCCGGCCGCGACGGCGTTACCCGCGCTCTCGGAGGCGCTGCTCGTCGGGGGGCTCACCCTGTTGACGCCGGCCATCACCGCGAACTCGGCCGGAGCGCAGGAGGCTGCTCGGATCGAGCTGAGCAAGGCGTCGGAAGGAGCGGAAGACATGCTGGTTGCGACGGTGACATTGGGCGGACGTCCGGCGCCTGGCGTTGCCGTCGCCTTCTTCGCTCACCGGCATCTTGGACTCCTGTCGCTGGGCGAGGATGAAACTCTCGACGACGGAACGGCTGCGGTCGCGTTTCCGCGCGCGTTTCCGGGAGATCCCCGCGGCAACGTGCGCTTTCGTGTCACGGTTCTGTCACCCGACTCTCTTGCCGGGACCACGGCGGAAGCCACGATGTCCGGCGGGGTGCCGGCTCGGCGGGATGTCGGTGAGCTCCCGCGCGCGCTCTGGTCCACGCGGGCACCCATCGGACTTCTGGTGGGGATCACTGTGCTCCTTCTGTGCGTGTGGAGCACCTACGCATTCACTCTTTGGCAGCTCGTGAAGCTGCACGGGATCGCAAAAGGGGGTTAATGGTATGGCGTTTTCCGATCGCAGGCAGGACAGCGTCTCCCGCCGGGGGGCTTGGGGCGTGCTCGCGCTCGCCGCAGTCGCGCTGCTGGTTGTCGGCGCGATGCCGGCCGATGGACAGCAGGGAAAAGATGAGTGGGTGGTGCCAGAACGGAGGGCGAAGCGACCTAACCCTGTTCCCGCGAGTGCTGATGCCATAACACTGGGCCTCGCTCGGCCTGATCAACCGACCCGATCTGCTGGCGCTCGACACCGGCTGCGTCTGGGGGCGCCAGCTCACTGCGGTGCGCATCGACGGCGGC
>JANNOC010000091.1:0-1772 GCA_031398865.1 Gemmatimonadota bacterium
CGCGGACTACACGATGGACCTCTCTCAACCGCTGGGCGCGCGCATCACTCGTCTGGCGGTGAAAGGCCGGCCGGTCACGGATACGGATTCCTTCACGCTCGCGCTGAACAACTATCGCCAGACCGGCGGCGGGGGGTACGCCATGTTGCACGGCGCGCCCGTCGTGTACGGCAAGCAGCAGGAGATCCGGCAGTTGCTGATCGACGAGGTGCGTCGCCGCGGCAGCATCGCGCCCGCGGATTATCACACGCGCAATTGGACTCTGGAGCCCGCCGTGATGGTGTCGCGCGCGCTCGCCGAGATGACGAGCCGTGGCGACGGCGGTGGAGCGGCGCGGCCGCCGGGATCGCGACCCGCCGGGAGCGGCGGGCGCGTACTGCGCATCATATCAACCAACGACTTTCATGGCGCCTTCTCGCCGCGCGCCGATAGCGCGGGGGTATGGCGTGGCGGTGCGGCGCACGTCGCGACCGCCATTCAGCGCGCGTCGGCGGAGTGCGCGCCATCCTGTGTGACGCTGCTGCTCGACGGCGGGGACATGTTTCAGGGGACGCCGGCCTCGAACATGACGTTCGGCCGTTCCGTCGTCACTTTGTTCGGGGCACTGGGGCACGGGGCGGCGGCACTTGGCAATCATGAGTTCGATTGGGGGCAGGACACCCTGCGGCAACGCATGGCGGAGGCCCCCTACGCGATTCTCGGTGCGAACGTGCGCTACAGCGATGGGCGCGACGTGGAGTGGATTCGCGACGACACGCTGCTCATTCGCGGCGACGTGCGCATCGGCATCATCGGCATCGCGACCGTGGAGACGCCGCGCGTCACGCGCGCGGCGAACGTAACGGGCCTGCGCTTCGACGATCCGGTACCCATCGTAGAGGCGCGCGCACGAGCGCTGCGCGCGCGCGGCGCCGACCTCGTGATCGTCGTGGCGCACGCGGGGGGGTTCTGTGGGCGAGAGCCTGCGTGCTCAGGTGAGATCTTCGCGTTCGCGTCGAAGCTCACCGAGCGCATTGACGCGATCGTCAGCGGCCACAGCCATTCGCGCGTGCACACCGTGGTGAACTCCATCCCGATCGTCCAGGCGCTGTCCTCCGGTCGCGCGATCGGTATCGTCGACATTCCGCTGGACCGCGACACGGCGGTTCCGCCACCGATGCCGCAGGTGCGCGAAGTGCGTTCCGACTCCTTTCCTCCGTCGCCCGGCATTGACTCACTCGTCAGGCGCTCGATCGCCGCCGTGGCCGGGCGCGTGGACCGCCGTGTCGGGCGCTTCGCCACCGCGCTGTTTCGGCGCGGCGAAGCCTACCCGCTCGGCAATCTCGTCGCGGACGCCCAGCGGTGGGCGGGTAAGGCCGACGTCGCGGTGATGAACAATGGCGGTATACGGGCGGATGTTCCCGCGGGAGCAGCGACGTACGGGACGCTGTTCGAGGTGCAGCCGTTCGGGAATACGTTGTATCGCCTCAGTGTGAGCGGGGCCGACTTACTCGAGTACTTCGAGAAGATGCTGACGCGCAATCAGCCGCGTCTGCACGTGAGCGGTGTGACGATCGGCTATAACCCCGAGCTTCCGAAGGGTAAGCGGATAGTATCGTTGCGCATGCCTGCTGGGCGTACGCTCGTTGATGGAGCGGTGTACAACGTCATCCTCAACGAGTTCATGGCGACAGGCGGAGAAGGAATGACAATTCCGCCAGGCGCGAGCATGACTCCTCTAACGATCACCGATCTCGATGCGTTGGTCAGTTATCTGCGCGCACTTCGCTCTC
>JANNOC010000753.1:0-1749 GCA_031398865.1 Gemmatimonadota bacterium
GTCGCCATCAGTTCGCCGCGCCGGTCGTACAGCCTCCTGAGCGTGCGCGGAGCGTGGCGCGCAAGCGCGTGCGCGGTGAGCAGCGGAAGCGCTACCGTCGAATCGAGATAGCAGACCACTGCGTCGGGAAGGCGATCCGGATCGATCTTGCCCCAACTGACCGCCTCGGCCGGCGTCGCACCGGACAGGCCGCCAGTGTCAGGTCGCGCGTCGGTGATCTGCAGGAAGAAGTCGTGCCCCTTCTCGTCGATGCCGAGCACCTCCTGGATCTGCGGTTCCGTCTGCAGCATGAAGTTCTTGGGGCTACCGCCACCGAGGATCAGCACGCCGGAGCGACCCCCTGTGCGCTTCCCACGCTTCGCGTCCAGCACGATCGCCGCCGTTTCGTTGACGTCCAGATTCGGGTCGATGACGCACGCGTTTCCGTCGAGGGCGAGCGCCGCCACATTCATCCCGATGGAGGAATCGCCGGGTGACGACGTATAGATCGGGACGCCCGCAACGTATGCGGCCGAGAGCAGCGACTTCTGGCCGATGTTCAGCGCCATCTCCCGCTCCCGCACGTATTTCCCGCACAGATGATGGAACTCCGCACTCGACATCGAGCGCTGGAATTCCGGTCCCTGAATGATCTTCCGGAAGAACGCGTCGGTGGACAGCAGCACGTCGTAGTCGAAGAAGATGTCGTAGATCCGGACTACCCCTTCCTCACGCAGCACCGTGTCGGACTCCTGCGCGTTGCCGCGATGCATCGCGAGTCCGAGCCCGAAGTGCGTGTCATGATACAGATTCGCGCCCGTGGAGATGATCCAGTCCACGAAGCCCGCTTCGATCAGCGGAATCAACGCCGCCATGCCGAGGCCGGCGGGCGTCAGTGCGCCGGTGATCGCGAGCCCGACCGTGACGTCAGGCTCGAGCATTTTCTGCGTGAACAGCTGGCAGGCCTCGCGCAGCCGAGCCGCGTTGTAGGCGAGGAACGTCCCCTCGATCAGCTCCGCGACGGTCTCGCTCCCCGTGATCCGGCGCGGGTCAATGCGCTGGCCGCGCAGGAAGCGACTGCCTTCGTGCGACGTGTGCGGCGCGCCACGCTGCTCGCGCTCCTCGGCCGCACGCTTCTGCACCGACTTGGGCCCGGCGGCGGACGCACGAGTCGCGCTTTTCGCGGCTGCACGTGTGGCGTCTTTCACGGATGCGCGTGTCGCATTCCTGGCGGAATCCCTTGTCTGTTTCTTCCCCGATTTCTTCACTCGTGTCGCCCCGGCGCGATGTACGTTTGCGATTCGTACGCCGAGATCACGGCCGCGGCCGCTTCCGCCGGGTCGTCGGTGAGCAGCATCAAATCCATGTCGCCCGCAGAGATCTTCTTCTCCACCAGGACCCGTGACTGCAGCCAGCGCACGAGACCCGACCAGTAGTGCCGGCCAAAGAGGATCACTGGAAATTGTGAGATCTTTCCGGTCTGGATGAGCGTCAGCGCCTCGAACAGCTCGTCCAGTGTTCCAAATCCTCCGGGAAAAATCACGAACGCGACCGAATACTTGATGAACATCGTCTTGCGCACGAAGAAGTAGCGGAAGTTGACGAGCTGATCCACGTACGGATTCGAGCCCTGCTCGAACGGCAGCTCGATACTGCATCCGATCGAACGGCCGCCGGCCTCGTGCGCTCCCTTGTTGGCCGCCTCCATGATGCCCGGGCCGGCTCCGGTAATGATCGCGAAGCCGGCCTGGGCGAGGAGACGCGCTGTCT
>JANNOC010000765.1:0-2137 GCA_031398865.1 Gemmatimonadota bacterium
ACCATGACCTCTGCTCGGCCGGTGGCGACGAGGAGATAACCGTAGCAGTCGCCCCAGCTTCTGCTCGCCGCGGATTGATTGGCGAGTCGCTGCCACGGGATCCGGCGCGCAGGCTCGCGGCGAAACTGCTCGTCGCTCGTCAGCACCGTCGCGCTACCTAACGACGCGACGCCGGACACCTGGCAGCGCGCGTCATTCCACCAGCAGCCCGCACCCGGCGCCGCTGCGATGAGTTCGCCGGTGGCGGGATAGTATGCCGCACCCGCGAGCACCTCCTCGCCTGCCGCGACCGCGATCAATGTTCCCCACAGGGGGACGCCGCGAACGAAGCTCGCTGTGCCGTCGATCGGATCGATGATCCATCGGCGCGGAGCGTCGCCGCGCTGGGTACCGTGCTCCTCGCCGAGAATGCCGTCCAGCGGAAAGCGGCGTTCCAGCCACTCCCGCGCGACGCGCTCGGCCTCGCGGTCCGCGATCGTCACGGGAGAGCCGTCCCGCTTTGTCTCCACGCGCAGGCCGCCGCCAAAAAAGCGGCGCGCCGTGTCACCGGCGAGGCGTGCCACTTCCGCCGCCGCCTGCATCAGCGACTCGCCGCTCCCCTCCGTCACCCAACCGTCCGTGATGCGATACTCCGCGGAACGTCGGTCATTCCGCGAACTCTTCGGCCAGCGTGTACGGATCCAACAGGCCCGTGTACAGCGCCATTCCAACGATCACGCCCGCGATTCCGCGGTCGGCCAGCGACCGCAACTCATTCATGGTGGCGACACCGCCGGCGGCGTACACCGGCACGGTGCTGGTATCCGCCACGTCTTCCATGAGCGGCAAGTCCGTGCCCTGCAGCTGGCCTTCGCGATGCACCGCGGTCACGAGAATCGCCGCGAGGGGGAGTGAGTTCAGCTCCTCGACGACATCGAGGATGTGCCGCGGGAGCGTGCGAACCCAGCCCCGAGTCACCACGCGGCGGTCGCGGACGTCGGCAGCAACCACCAGCTCATCAGGGAACAGCGACGCCATCTCGGCGAGCCACTCCGGCTCCTCCAGCGCGCGCGTGCCAACGATGACGCGCGTCGCACCTTCGTGTAGCAGCCGCTCGATGGTGTCCCCGCTCCGGACACCACCTCCGACCTGCACCTGCATCGTGCCTTCGCCGAGAATGTCGCGCACCACGTCCTCGTTTGCGCCCCGCGAAAAGGCCGCGTCCAGATCGACCAGGTGCAGTTCGCGGAAACCATACTGCTCCCAGGCCCGAGCGACGCCCAGCGGATCGTCCGGCCGGAGTCGCTCGTTCTCGTATCTCCCGCCCACGAGCTGAACGCACGTGCCACCGCGCAGGTTGACGGCCGGAACCGCGATCATCCCGCTTGCTCCAGGACAAGCATCACCGTGACACAATCCTCCCGACGACAGGCGAAGCTATTGGCGTAGTCAGCGACCCCACGCGCCGGAAGAGTGTGTCCCTCACCGCCTCCACGCCATACTACCCGGCCAGGCGTCGCGCCGACCAGGCGTCGCGCGGACGCCGGCCTTGCTGCATACTTCCAGGAGTTCGTGACGCTGTCTCACAATTACCCAATCATGCCTGTGCTCCGCCTTCTCGCGCGTCGCAGCGCACTGCCTTTGGTCCTGCTCGCGATCGCAGGCGCGTGCGCCGTGGAAGCGCGCCCCTCGATGACCGGCGTGAACGCCCGCGCTGTCGCGCATGCCGAGGGTCCCGACAGCGCGCCGGTCCGCGTGATTTACTTCGACGACTACGTGTGCGACGACTGCGCGAAGTTCTCGAGGGAAGCCGTCGAGCCGCTGCGGACGGAGTGGATCGCAAAGGGTCGCGCGCACCTGACTGTCGTGGATCTCGCGTGGCATCGGGGCAGCGTGGCCGGCGCGGCCGCCGCGTGGTGCGCCGACGAGCAGGAGAAGTACTGGCCCATGCACACGATGCTGTTCGAGCGTCAGGAAGCATGGAAGCGGGCCGTGTACTTCCCCGCGCGGCTCAGCGATTACTGCGCGGAGATGGGTATCGTTACGGACGTCTTGGGCTAATGCTCTGCTCGACCTGATCATCAACGCCGTCTCGACGCCGCGGAGGAGACCACCCGGCATTTCGCCATCCGCGGCACGCCGGCGTTCGTCGTGAATG
>JANNOC010000004.1:0-2543 GCA_031398865.1 Gemmatimonadota bacterium
CATCCGTGACGCCGCCGCGGACCTGTTCCGGCGCCATTGAGTAGGGCGTCCCAACGGCGACACCTGCTGGCGCCAGCGAGGCTATCGTGGTGGCGTCGGCCAGCAGCGCGTCATCGCGCCGGGCCAGGCCAAAATCGACGAGTTTCAATCGGCCAGTCGTCGTGACCATCGCGTTGGCCGCTTTCAAGTCGCGGTGAATGACCCCGTGGTCGTGCGCAAACGCCAGCGCGTCGGCGGCCTCGATGCCGTACAGCACCGCCTCCTCCAACGGGAGGGCAGACTCAGCGAGCCGATCGCTCAGGGCACGTCCGTCGACGTACTCCATCGCGATAAACGCACGGCCGTCCGCTTCGCCGACTTCGTACACGGTGCAAATGTTCGGGTGATTGAGCGCGGCGGCGTTGCGGGCCTCGCGTAGGAGCCTGACGCGCGCCGTCCCGTCATCGGCGGGCGACCCGAGCACCTTAAGAGCGACCTGGCGATGGAGGGTGGTGTCATGCGCGAGGAATACGACACCCATCCCCCCGCGGCCGAGGGGCCGCTCGATCTGATACGTGCCCAGCCTGAGGCCCGGCTGCAGTCCGCCGTGCAGGGCTTCTGAATTCCGGACTAGCGGATCGGCCACCACCTGCGCGGCGGGGCCCGCCAGGAAGGCGTCTGCGCTCGCCTCGTTTGCCAGGAGCGATTCGACCTCCCCGCGCAGCGCTTCGTCGCCGCTGGAACCAACATCGAGAAAGGCGCGCCGCTCATCGACAGGCCGCTCGAGCGCTGCGTGATAGAGCCGCGAGATCCGCTGCCATCTTTCGGCGTCCATAACGTGGCTTAACTGCTCCAAGCCTATCGTGTGCGCTGATTCTACACCGGCAGGATGAGTATCCATCGCCGGGCCGTCTTCACGCAACAAGGGCAAGGGACATTTTCTGGGCGTGATCGACGTGCCGGACTTTGGCGTTCGCGATCAGCGCGGCGACTTCGATCCGTTGATGCGAAGAGATCTTTTTACAAAGCACAGGCCGTGCTGTCGGGCAAAGTGCCGATGATGGCGTCTTTGCAGAAACGCCGAGCGGACTCTCCGTTGCGCGGGTTCGCTGGATCGGTGCACCATACAGCGCCAAGCGATCAGGACACCACGACGACGTCGATGATCCAAGGCTTACCCGACGCCGTGTGCGGGCACCGCCCAGCGTTGTGGGCTCCCCCACGACCACGCTCTGAACGCCGTGGCGCAACGTTCCGGCGCTTCAGCGCTTCCTCGACTCACCTATCGCAGCGCCGCCAAGGCGTTTTCCCCGGACAACCCCAAACAGCAGCACCTCACGGGAACTTAGATGTTCCCGATTACATGTTTGCGTGAAAGATGCTGGTTTCGAGCCTTATCTCAGAGGGCCTGTTCTGTCGCGTGCAGCCGGTCCTGTCGGGTCGCGTGCCCAGCATGCGCCGCAATAGCGCACACACCCGGCCAGGTTGCCGCGGTCTGAATGTGACCAAGGCGAGCCTCGAAGGCTTGTTTGTCGACGAGCTCGCCCGCCTGCAGCCGTCTGCGGGATACATGCGCCTATTGAAAGAGTCGGTCGTGAAGGTATGGAAGGAGCGACAGTCTGCCGTTCAAACGGAGCTTCAAGCGGCGGAACACGCGAGACAGAAGCTTCAGAGGAAGCTAGATCGGTTGGATGAAGCTTTTCTATTCGAGCGCTCGATAGATATCGATACTTACGATCGCCACGCCGATCGCGTGCGAGAACAGGTGACCTTGCTCTAGATCGACGAGCACACCTCGAAGCTCGAAGAACTGGACGTGGAAGGCATCCTGGCGTTCGCTGAGCGCGTTCTACCGCGCACCGCGGACCTGTGGGTGCAAGCCTCACTCGACCAACGTCAGCGCCTGCAGCAGCTGTTCTTCCCGCAGGGAGTCGCATTCGACGGTAACGGCTTTGTTGGAACCGCCGTAACCGCACCGGCTTTCAGCTACTTACGGCCGATTGAGGTTGGGAAAGAAAGGATGGTGGCCCTAACGTTCGCCAGTTGGAACCAGATCGCCCGTTGGTTAAAGCAGCTTAAGGAATTGAAGCGGGCCGCGTGATGTTTCCGCACAGGGAGCCGCTAACGTTTCGGCTTCCAATTGAGGATGACGGTGGTTGACGAGGTGCTGGCTTCTCCTAGAACGGAGTTCATCATGAACGACTGTCCGTCCAGAGAAACGGCGTATTGCTGTCTGTTCGTGTTTATGGCCGTGCTGCCCACGTTCGTCCCGAACAGCCCAAGCGGGGTCCCAGGTTCGACAGCCGCGCCGTTTGAGACGAATCGGATCGGAACCGCCATGAGCCGGTCATCCGCCGCGATATAGAACAATTCCCTGCCGTTGGAGTTCCAGCGAACCTGAGCGCCGCCATCGATCGAAACACGCGCGTCGCCTCCGGAACCGGCAAACGGCTGGACATAAATCTCAAAGCGACCGGTCTTGTCTGACTGATATGCGATCCACGTTCCGTCAGGAGAGAACTGCGCGAGACGTTCATTAAAGTCCGTCCGGACGACCTCGAACG
>JANNOC010000007.1:0-1736 GCA_031398865.1 Gemmatimonadota bacterium
GAACGAAGTGAGCGTGAAGTTCGAGCACGAATGGGTGGGATGCCCCGCCTGGGTGCCACTCGATCCGGTCCCGGAGGATCTCGGGCCGGTCATCGCCCGGCCGCCAACGCTCGACCAGCTCCGCATCGACATCGATGATCCAGTACTCCGGCACCCGCCGCTGAAACAGTTCTCGCTTCTTCCCGCGATCGCCCCGAGCACTGCCCGGCGAAATGATCTCGGCGGCGAGGAGGAGCGACCGGGCAGGCATGCTGGTGCGGAGTCGCTTGGCCTCGTCCGGGGGAACGACGAAGTAGTCGGGCTGAACGATCGTTCCCGGCTCAAGTTCCACATCGAACGGTGACGTGAACCCTCTGCCAAGACCTGTCTGGAGCAGGTACGGATGGAGCGAGACGATCATCTCACCAACCGCGGCCTGGTGCGGCCCATTGGGCGACGGCGTCACGTAGAGTTCGCCGTCCACCAACTCGTAGCGCGGCGTCTGAAGCGGATTGGCGTCGATGAGCGCGATGACCTCGGCGCGCGTCCAGCGACGTGGGGCGGTGGCAGGCATGCCCATAGTGTGCTCGGCTCGGCGGGTGTTTCGCAACCGCGCATGACCCGCAGAGTGGGCGGCTGAGGCAAGCTCGTGTCATCGGACGCGCGCGAGTGGGGGCCCGAGAACTCTCGTCGCGATCAGCCTTGCCGCGAGAGCAGTCTCGCCAGCCGTCCGCGACGCTGTCCGCTGCGGCCGTAGAGCGAGGGTACCGTGTAATCGCCACTTTCAGGGGACGGACACGCCTCGAACACTTTCTTTCTCCCGCCGCAGCGTGGAGATTATCGTTCGACTGCGGCGCCGCCCTTGCCGCGACTCCCTCTCCACCTGACTCCCACTCCGAGTGACCGCTTCGCCACCGCAGACGCCGCCGCTTGTTGGCGTGATCATGGGCTCGCGCTCCGATTGGGAGACGATGACGCATGCGGTCGAGACTCTGGTGGCACTTGGCGTGCCTCACGAGGTGCGCGTCGTATCTGCGCACCGGACCCCTGACCTCCTCTTCGAATACGCCACGAGCGCGAGTGAGCGCGGGCTCGAGGTCATCATCGCAGGTGCCGGAGGTGCCGCGCACCTACCCGGAATGACCGCCGCGAAAACATCGGTGCCGGTGCTTGGAGTACCGATCGAATCCAGGGCGCTCGAGGGGATCGACTCCTTGCTGTCCATCGTGCAGATGCCTGCGGGGATCCCCGTGGGCACGCTGGCGATCGGGCGCGCGGGAGCCATCAACGCCGCGCTACTCGCGACGGCGATTGTCGCGAACGCACATGCGGAGTTCCGCGAGCCGCTGAAACGATACCGCGACCTGCAAACGGCGGCTGTGCTGAGCCACCCCGATCCGGCAGCGCCCGCGTGATGATCGGCGTGCTCGGGGGCGGCCAGCTCGGGCGGATGCTTGCTCTGGCCGGTTACCCGTTAGGCCTGAGCTTTCGCTTCTTCGATCCGGATCCCGAGGCACCCGCCGGTCACGTCGCTGAGCTCGTGACGGGGAGCTACGAGGACCCGACGTTGCTCGTGCGCTTTGCCGAGGGACTCGATGTGGTGACGTACGAGTTTGAGAACGTGCCGCTCGAAGTCGTCGAGTCGCTCGCGACGCGGGTCCCCGTCCTGCCGCCGCCCGCGGCGCTGCGCGCGTCACAGGACCGTCTGGTGGAAAAGCAGACGCTCGTACGCCTAGGCGTTCCCACGGCGGCGTTCG
>JANNOC010000016.1:0-6273 GCA_031398865.1 Gemmatimonadota bacterium
CGGCAGGATGAGGTGCCACTGCTGCAGCCGCCTGACGACGCTGCCGGGATGCTCGACGTGCGCCCACTTGTGAAACTGGTTCGTCGCGAGAACGCCGAGACTCGTGAACAGCAGGAACGCCATCGCGAAGACGCCGACGCCCGTTCCGGCCGGGATGAAGCACGCCGCCGCGAGCACCGGGACGGACGCGAAGCAATTGTTGCCGTTAGTCTCGATGAAGTCATGCCGCGTAATCGCCATCGCATCCGAGTGATGCTCGCGGAACGGCCGAATGAAGCTCCGGCCGAGTACGGGCGTGTCGACACTGCCCCACGTGTCGAACAGCCAATGCACAACCCCCGACACCAAGTCAGCCACGATGTAGCCAGCGACAGCCGCCACTCCGACGATCCACAACTGGGAAACTCGCGCCGCCGTCGCCAGCTGCCACGCCAGGTAGACGGTTAGCGCTCCGAAGACCGGGATCGCGACAATCTCGATCGCGCGATGCGCCGCCGTGTACTCCCTCAGCGCGTCCGGATTCTTGCGCGCCTCCGGCAGGACCCGAGTCTCACGAATCGTCTCGGGTGCTGGCACGAGCATGCTCACACCTCAACCCTCGGCGTCCGATCAATAACCGGATACGCAAGCTGCGCGAGATACCCCTCCGGCACCGGATTCCCCGCGATGCCGTACTCGGCGGGCCATTGTCCGGCCGGGGCGTGGTAGGTGCCGAACAGCCGGTCGATCCATGGAAGGTGCACCGCAAAATTCTTGTCGGTCGCGACCAGCTCCGCACCGTGGTGCCAGTGATGAAAGCGCGGCGTAACGATCACCGCCTCGACCCAGCGGGGAAAACGCCACGACACGTTCGCGTGAATGAATACCGCGTGAAAGGAAACGAACACCAGATACGCGTACAGGGGACCGGTGTCGAAGCCGAACAGAAAGAGCGGAACGAAGGTCAGCCCGCGCGTGAGCACAACGTCCACGATATGCAGGCGTGAGCCGGCAAGCCAGTCCATCGACGTGCTGGAGTGATGCACAGCATGGAAGCGCCAGAGCGACCGGGCGCGGTGGAAGAGGCGGTGCACCCAGTACTCGGTGAAGTCGGCCACAAACACACATTCGACGAATTGCAGCGCCGCCGGCTGGGCTTGCACGGCGCGCTGCACCGCGGGGTGCACGGCCCACGCAAAGAGCACGCGCGCCGGCATGAGCGTGAGCAGCGTCGAGACCTGCACCAGCAGATGGCTCACGAAGAGGTAGATCGCGTCCGTGGTCCAGCCGGGACGGAACACCGACTGCTCGCGATGCAGCGGCCAGAATCGCTCCAGCGGCACGAAGAGCACTGCCAGCAACAGGACATTCAGGAGAAACCAGTCGAACCCGAGATACACCGGGGTGGACTCAACCGCCCCGACCACTGCGACATTGCCGCCCCCGGCCAGCGAGGCCGCGAGCGCGAGCGCGATTCCCGTGATACCGAGAACTTTCCGCCGACGCAGCATCGCGCTGACAAGCCCGAGCAGAAAGGCCAGGCCGATCACCAGTTGCACGAGCGTCCGCACGATCGGCATTGGCAGACGCGCGCGTACGTCGGGACTGGTGAGCAGCTCCGGAAAGTAGAAGCAGGCGACGGCGCCGAGCCCGACCACACCGAGAAAAACGGACACGGTGCCGCTCAGCCATCCGGAACCAAAGTGTGCCGGTTCCGGGTCGTCGAAGATTTGGGCAACGCGGGCGTCGAGTGTCATCGTATAGTGACGATCGAGGCGAACACTCGGAGACCGTGGGCGCGGGTCTAAACAGCGTCCAGGCCGGCAGGTACTTCCGGTAGCCAACGTGGCGCGCATCTTGGAGTGGCGCCACGACGACATCGCGCCGTTGCACGTCTTGCTCCGTCAGGATCCCCATGAAACACGCAGAGCCATTGTCTGCACCGAGCGACGCGCCCAGCACGGGTGACGAGCGTCCACGCGACGACGAGCTGGACCTGTTCGGGTTGACGCACTGCGGCCGCGTCCGTGCCGAGAACCAGGATCACTTTCTCCTGTGCACCGTTCACCCGCAGGTGGTGATTCGCGCGACCAACCTCCCCGATCCCGAGGGACTGGCCCTGTGCGGCCAACGCTTGGGAACCATCATGCTTGTCGCCGATGGCGTTGGCGGAACCGCCGCGGGAAGCCGGGCAAGTTGGCTCGCGACGGAAGCGGTGACACGGTACGTCTGCTCAGCGCTGCGCTCCTACCATACGGCGGGCTCGCCGCGCGAAGGAGAACTAATGGACGCGCTGCGTGCGGCTGCTGTCGAGGCGCACGCGACCGTGCGCGCCGAAGCGCAGGCCCGGCCTGACGAGCACAACATGGCGACCACACTGTCGCTCGCGATCGTCATCTGGCCGTGGCTGTACGTCATGCAGGTCGGAGACAGCCGCTGTTACTTCTTTCAGAACGGCGTGCTGCGGCAGGTGACCCGCGATCAAACGATTGCGCAGGAGCTCGTGGACCGGGGCGTGCTGTCACCGGAAGAGGCGCACAGCTCGCCGCTCAGTCACGTCCTGTCGAGCGCCATTGGCGCCGACGAGGCGTTGCCGGAGATCTCGCGCGTGGACGTCAGAGAGCGCGGCTCCGTCGTCCTCGTCTGCACGGACGGCCTGACGAAGCACGTCACCGACGCGGAGATCTCCGACCACCTCGGCGCGATGACTTCCGCCGAGGACGTCTGCCGGGCGCTGCTTCAGCTCGCGCTCGAGCGTGGAGGAAGCGACAATATCACGCTCATCGTGGGCCGCGCGCTGCGCCGCGTCAGCAAGCCGGGCGTCTAGCTTCTCACGCCCGCTCCGGCCATCTGTTCCGGGCGGGCCCGGGGTGCCGCGTCGGCGGTTGTCGGATCGATGCCCGCGCGGATCTCGGACACCTTGTTCGCCGGGAATCCACCGCGCTTCGCGTGTTCGCGGACCATCTCGGCATTCGGCGCGATGTACACGCAGGTGATCTTGTCATCGGTCACGTAGCTCTGCACCCACTGGATGTCGGGGCCCAGGTCGCGGAGTACGCCGCAGGACTTCTGCGCGATTCCGGACAGCTCGGCTGCTGACAGTTTGCCTGCGCCGGGAATGTCACGCTCGATCAGGAATTTTGGCATGCGCGTCACCTCAATGGGAGAAGAATGGGAGAACAGACGATGCCGCCTCCTGGCCTCAACCGCAACCGGGAGCGCTGCGTGTGAAGCGTTCGCCGGGCCATTTGCGTGCATACTGATTCGTCAACACCAGATACCGTGAGCATCCGATGCAGCTGACAGGGATACACCACCTCACCGCCGTTTCCGCGCAGATTCGCGAAAACCATCGCTTCTACACGCAGTCACTCGGCATGCGGCTCGTGAAACGCACGGTCAATCAGGACGACCCCAGCGCGTACCACCTGCTGTACGCGGACGCGAAAGGATCGCCCGGCACCGACGTCACCTTCTTTGACTGGGCAATGCCCCGCGAGCGCCGCGGCACGAGCGCGATCACGCGCACGACGCTTCGTGTCGCCGGACTCGATTCGCTGGGGTGGTGGCGCGAACATCTGCGGACGCAGGGTGCCGCCGCCAGCGACATCGCGGAACGGGATGGCCGCCTGACGCTGGACTTCGAGGACCCCGAAGGGCAGCGGCTTTCTCTGGTGGACGACCGTGGACAGGGAGCGGCGCATCCGTGGGATCGCAGCGTGGTGCCTGCGGAGCATCAGCTGCGCGGCCTCGGACCGATCGTGCTCAGCGTGCCGAGTCTGCGGGCGACGGACGCGATTCTCCAAAGCGTGATGAACCTGCGTCCGGTTCGCGAGTACGCCCACCCGGAAAACGGGCGCCACACGGTGCACGTCTACGCCATGGGCGATGGCGGACCGTCGGGAGAACTGCACGTCGCCGTGCAGCCCGACCTTCCCGCGACTCAGGCGGGCGCCGGCGGAGTGCATCACGTGGCGTTGCGCTCGCCGGATCACGAGTACGATGCGTGGGCGGAACAGCTGCGAGAGAAGCGCGTGCCCAACAGCGGGCCGGTAGATCGTTTCTGGTTCCGCAGCCTGTACTTTCGCGAGCCGAACGGAATTCTCTTCGAGATCGCGTCCGACGGGCCTGGCTTCGCCGTGGACGAAAGTGAGGCGTCGCTCGGCGAGCATCTCGTGTTGCCGCCGTTTCTCGAGCGGCGCCGTGCGGAGATCGAAGCGAAGCTGAAGCCGCTGGACTGACTCAGGTTGGGCGGGCACGGCCAGGTAGAGAAGGATCGGCAACCGGCTGGGCTTCCCCTATTACTTGACATATCAACTATCGTCGTGTATACTATCTCCATGCCCAATCCCGCCCTCGGAATTCAGCAGGAGATCAAGCAGACTCGCCCATTCAGGTCGCTTGGAGCCGAGGCCGCCGTGGCACTGCTTCGGACGGCTGACGCGGTGCGGACATACATGGCTAAAGTCGTTGAACCCCATGGCATTACAGTGCAGCAGTACAACGTTCTGCGCATCCTGAAAGGAAGCTTTCCGAATCCGCTGCCCACCCTCGAGATTGGCGAGCGGATGATAGAGCGTCAGCCAGGCATAACTCGCCTGCTGGATCGGCTGGACGCGAAAAAGCTCGTGCGTCGCGAGCGCTGCACCAAGGATCGCCGACTGATGCACTGCTGGATTACCGATGCGGGGCGCCAGCTTCTCGAGGGACTCGACCCAAAGATTGACGAGGCGGACCGCCGCACCCTGAGCTCGCTGCCGGAGCGTGAGGTCCGCCAGTTGATCGACCTGATGCAATCCATCCGTGCGACAGTGAAGTGATTTTTTCGCTAGAAAGCTTGTTCCGTCAATGATGGTCATATCATCAACAGGCCTCCAAGAGGCCCCACCGAGAAGAGCCATGACAACGATGCCTGCCACGCTCACCGTATCCACCAGCGACCCGACCCGCTCAATGATCGCCGCTCTGCAGCGAATCATCGCGACCCCCTCAGACACGACCGCGACGGTGGCGCGCCTCGCGCTCGGCGCGATGATCCTGCCGCACGGCATGCAGAAGTTGCTGGGCGCCTTTGGTGGCTTCGGCTTCTCGGGCACCATGGGCTATCTCACCGACACGGTCGGTGTGCCCTGGATCTTCGCGCTGCTCGCGATCGTGGCCGAGTTCTTCGGCGGGCTCGGACTGCTCGTCGGACTGTTTGGACGCGTCGCCGCGTTAGGCGTCGCCGGCGTCATGGTGGTCGCGGTCGCAACGACTCACCTGCAAAATGGCTTCTTCATGAACTGGGCGGGCACGGCGGCGGGCGAAGGATGGGAATTCCACTTGCTCGCGATCGCTCTCGCGATCGTGGTCATGATTCGAGGCAGTGGCGCGGGATCGCTGGATCGCGTGCTCACGCGGAAGACACGCGCGCAGTAGTCCCGCTCACCGTCGCAGCACGGCTGCTCATTGTCGCGGCGGCGCTGTCACCAAGCCGACTTGCGTTCTGATAGCTAATAAGCTATCATGCTCCATGGCCACGCCCACTCCTGCGAGCATGCTGCTGCGCGCCCGCGTACGTGCAGGGCTGACCCAACGCGAATTGGCGCGACGAGCCGGGGCTGCCCAATCCATGGTCGCACGCATCGAGCTGGGTCGCACCAACCCCACATGGGGCACGCTCACGTCGCTTCTCGCGGCGGCTGGATTCGATCTCTCGGCGCGGCTCGAGCCAGCCCCCGCGCACGCCTCTCACATGCTCGAGGATGTGGCCCGCATCCGGCGCCTGACGCCGGAGCAGCGTCTGCTGGAGCTGGGTAACGCGTCGCGCTTCTTCGCCGCGGCGGAGCGCATCTGACGTGCAGCCCCTCGACCCCGAACGTCTCGTCACGACGCTGGCGCGCCATGGTGTGAGCTACGTGCTCATCGGCGCCGTGGCAGCGCGGTTGCACGGTTTTCCGCGCCTGACGGCGGATGCGGACATCACCCCCGAACGCGGCACGAAAAACCTTCAGCGCCTCGCGCTCGCATTGCGGGAGCTCGATGCGCGGGTGTACACGGAATCCGTTCCGGAGGGCCTCGCGTTCGATGTCAGCGCCGCGTCGCTCGCTCGCGCGGAGGTGTGGAATCTCGTCACCGCGGCAGGACGGCTCGACGTCATCTTCGCGCCGTCAGGCACCGGGGGCTACGACGATCTTGTCGCGAATGCGGTGCGCTTCCGCGTGTTCGGCTCCGAGCTGTGGGTCGCACGGCTCGAGGACATTCTCCGCTCCAAGGAAGCGGCTGACCGGCCGCAGGACCGGCAGGATGCGCTGG
>JANNOC010000037.1:0-1667 GCA_031398865.1 Gemmatimonadota bacterium
CGCAGCGACATCTATTCGCTCGGCGCGCTGATGTACCGGGCGCTCACCGGGCAATACCCGTTCAACGGTCCGTCCCCGATGAGCGTGTTCGCCAAGCACCTCACCGAGCCGCCGGTGCCGCCGAGCGAGGTGGCCCCGTCCGTGCCGGTCGGTCTCAGCGAGCTGGTCACCGGAATGTTGCCCGCGGGCGAGATGTGATCGGTGGTGATGGAATCGCCGAGCATGCCGAGGGCGCGCGCGCCCGTGACCGGCTTCACGCCCGGCGCCGTCATCGTCATGCCGTCGAAGTACGGCGGGTTCTTCACATAGGTCGAGTCGTCCTGCCAGGCGTAGGTCTCACCGGCGGGCACGTTGAGCCCCTGCCAGTGCATGTCGCCCTTGAAGACGTCAGCGTACTGCTGCACGAAATGCTCGCGCTTCACGGAGCGAAGGATCTCGTCCGCCACGTCCTTCGCGCTGGGCCAGATGTCGCGGAGGAACACGGGCCCGTCGCTCCCGATGCCAAGGGGCTCTCGCGTGAGGTCGAGGTCCATGCGGCCGGCGAGCGCGTACGCGACCACCAGTGGCGGAGATGCCAGGTAGTTGTAGCGCGTGAGCGGATTGACGCGGCCCTCGAAGTTGCGATTGCCGGAGAGCACGCTCGCGACGAACAGCTTGCCGCTCTCGATAGCGCTGGCGATGACGTCGGGCACGGGGCCGGAGTTGCCGATGCACGTGGTGCACCCGTATCCGACGAGGTTGAACCCGAGCTTGTTGAGGTATGGCATCACGCCGGCGGCATCGAAGTACTCGGTCACGACCTTCGAGCCTGGGGCGAGCGACGTCTTCACCCACGGCTTCACCGCGAGGCCCTTGTTGACGGCGTTCTTCGCCAGCAGGCCGGCCGCGAGCATCACGCCCGGATTCGACGTGTTGGTGCAGCTCGTGATCGCCGCGATCACCACGGCGCCGTCCGTGAGGTCGAAGTTTGCGCCCTTGTACGTGCACGCCACGCCCTCGTGGTCGTGCTCGGGGTGCTGCTGCTGTGCGCCGCCTTCGTCGTCCTGACGGATCACCGCGCCCTTCACGTCCGGCGCGACCTTCGTCGCTTCCGGCTTCTTCTGCGTTTCCGCGGTGGCGGAGATGGGGTGCGCGAGCTTCGCCTTGTCGATGGCGAGCGCCTCCTTGTACATCGCGGCCGCCTTGCTGAGCGGCACGCGATCCTGCGGGCGGCGCGGCCCAGCGAGACTCGGCTCTACGGTGGAGAGATCCAGCTCCACCGTGTCAGTGAACGCGGGATCGGGAGTCTCGTCGGTGCGGAAGAGACCCTGCGCCCTGGTGTACGCGTCCACCAGTGCGACGTGCGCATCGCTACGCCCGCTGAGGCGCAGGTAGTTGAGCGTCTCCGCGTCCACGGGGAAGAAGCCCATCGTCGCGCCGTACTCGGGCGCCATGTTCGCGATGGTCGCGCGATCAGCAAGGCTGAGTGAACTCAATCCGCTGCCGTAAAATTCGACGAACTTCCCGACCACCTTCTTCTTGCGCAGCATCTCGGTGACGGTCAGCACGAGATCCGTCGCGGTGGTCCCTGCTGGCAGCTTGCCGTGCAGCTTGAAGCCGACGACCTCCGGGATGAGCATCGAGACCGGCTGGCCGAGCATCGCGGCCTCCGCCTCGATCCCGCCGAC
>JANNOC010000043.1:0-17841 GCA_031398865.1 Gemmatimonadota bacterium
GCAGCGCGGTCGCCGTGTCGTTCGCGGTGACGAGGATCGGGCGGAGATGATACCACGGGTCGCGCACCTGATGTCCCTTCCCCTCGATCCACCGCTCGACAGCCGCATTCAGTCCTTCAACACCACGCCGCCCGGACCGCAACGCGGCCACAATCCGGAACGCTGCCAGACGCTCGAGCGCTGACTCGGGTGAGTCGCTCGCCAGATAGCGTTCGATGTTCTCCGTCACGGGCGCGAGGAGCGCCGCTCCGCTCGCCGGATTGGAGAGACGCGCCACGTCGCTGAGCGAAGGATCATCCAGCACCGCCGTCGCCGCCGCGCCATCGCCGCGGCGCACGGCCTCGGCCAACGCGCCGATGCCGGGATGCGCCTCGAATCGGTACGACCGGCGCAGCCTGACGACAGCGTCACGCAGCGGATGCGCTCCGCCCCGAGACGGCAGCGTTGCGCCTGTGAGCGCGCGCACGTACTCGCCGAACGCCGTGGTGCATGACTCGCCATCACGATCCGCCGCACGGCACACGTCACCCAGCACATATCCGGCCTCGACACTCGCGAGTTGATCCTGGTCGCCGAGGAGAATGAGGCGTGCCGTCGGCCGCACGGCGTCCACGAGGGCGTCCATGAGCAACAGATCCACCATGGACGCTTCGTCCACGATGACGACGTCATGGCCGAGCGGGTTCTCCGCGGTATGGCGGAAGCTCTCATTCCACGGCTGGTACGAGAGCAGTCGATGAATCGTGCTGCTGGTGCGTGGAATGCGCTCGCGCAGATCATCGTCGAGACCCAGCCCGTCGATGCCCGTCCGGATCGCTTCGGACAACCGCGCGGCCGCCTTGCCGGTGGGCGCGGCGAGCGCCACTCGCAGCTCGGGTTCGGCACGCAGCAACACCGCGAGCAGCCGAGCGACGGTCGTTGTCTTGCCGGTGCCCGGGCCGCCGGTAATGATGGTGAATCTCCCGCGCAACGCGGCCGCGGCTGCTACTCCCTGCCAGTCCAGCGCTCCCTTTGTCGCCGGCGCAAAAATCTCTCCAAAGAAAGCGACGGTCGCGCGCGACGGCGGCTCGGCAGCCGGCGCCGCGAGACGCTGGCGCAGGTGCGACGCGAGGCGCCGCTCCGCCGCGTGATAGCGATACAGATACAGGCGGTCGTCTTCAAGCACGAGCGGCGTCGGCGTCGTGCCATCCCCACAGATCGACGCGCGTGCGAGCGCCTGGCGCAGGACGTTCCCGTCAGGCAGCGCTTCCTCGTCCGCGTCGGTCGCCGCGTGAAAAAGCGGCAGCCGGCCGAGCTCCACGCAACTGTGCCCGCTCGCGCGCTCGGCGCTCGCCAGCGCGCCGGCCAGCGCGATCAGCTCCGCGTCCTCGGCAGACGCACCTTCCGCGCGTCGGGCCAGCAACTTGCCGAGCTGGACGTCGATAGGCGCAAGCAGGTCGCGGTCGGCGAGACTCGTCAGGCGTCTCATCCGCCCGGACTCTCGAGCAGCGCCGCGTCCAGCGCGGCTATGATCGCGCGCGGAGGGCGGTCGTGATACCAGCCGCGCTCCGATTCACCGTCGATGCCGCGAAGGAAGGCGTACCATACGCCGCCGACGTCGCGATCATAGTCATAGTCGGGGAGCCTCGAGCGCAGAAAGCGATGCAGGGCGAGCACGTACAGATGGTACTGCAGCGTGTAGTGACTCGTGAACATCGCGCGCTCGAGCTCCGGTCGTTCGTAGCACGACGGCGTAGCGCCGAGGTCATTGGACTTCCAGTCCACCACGTACCAGCGCCCGTCGTGACGGAAAAGCAGATCCACCGAACCGGTGAGAAACCCGTGCACGTCGAAGGTGTCGAGGCTGCTGATCCAGTGCGCGTAGGAGCGCGCCGGCTCGGACGCCGCATGCGCGAACGGAGCCAGCAGCGCCTCGCGTGTGACGCGAGCGAGCGGGAGGTGGAAGCGCCACTCCCGCTTTGCGGCGTCCGGTGCGACGTCGCGCAGGCGGAAGCCCGTACCTGGCAGCCTTGCGCCGACAGTCGCGACCAGCATCTGGCACACGTCGTCGCACGTCGCCGCCGCATTGCGGAGGGCGAGCCGCCCGCCGGCGAGTTGCGCCTCCACGAGGGCGCGCATGCTCTCCGATTCAGACGCCGCGAAGTCCAACTGCTCGAAGATGGAGTGCAGCACGATGCCGGGATGCTTCCCTTTCGGGAACGCCATGAAGCCAGTCGGCTGCGAATCGGCTGCCTCAGCGATCGCATCGGGATCCACCTCGTGCGCATCGAGCTCGGGCTCGTCGTGCGTGGGCCGTCCTCTCGACAGTCGCGTGTAGCTCGAGATGCGCCAGGTATCGAGCTGTCCGTCACCCAGTGACAGGTCGCGCGCGCGAGGCACGGGGAGCGCCGGCTCTGCACCCCCGGCCACGGCCGGCTGTGCGGCGACTGGACCCAGCGCGTTCCAACTCATCGCCCCGCCCGCGGACGCGCATAACGAGGCAAGCGTACTGTGCCATTGAGGCATTGCCAGTGCGACCGCTTCTGCTACCCGTGCTACGAGATCGGCTCGCGGCTCGAGCGCCACCGCGTCCGGTGGACGCAGCAGATAGCCCAGGGGGGAGCGCGCGGCGGAAGCGGTCGCGGCGAGCCCGAGGTACACGCGATTCCTGGCGCGCGTCACCGCCACATACGCGAGTCGCAGGCCCTCCGCGAGTTCTTCCGCCGCGGCGAGCCCCGCATGCGTGGGCCAATCTTCGGAGCCGAGGTCGTACACCACGGTGCCGTCCTCCCGTCGCACGAGCACAGCGTCCCCCGCACTCGCCTTCGGTTCGGGGCGCGAATTCCACAGGCTGGTGCAGAAAATCACACCGTATTCCAGGCCCTTGCTCGAGTGGATGGTCGAGATCTGCACCGCATCCGCGTCGCTCTCGAGACGGAGTTCGCGCCGCTCCGTATTCGTCGGTTTACTCGCGCGAGCGTGCGCCAGCCAACTGAGCAACCCGTCGGGGGAGAGACGCTCTTCTTCTTCGGCGTTGTGCAGTACCTCGATCGCATGCCGCAGGTTTGTCAGGCGGCGTTCGCCATCGCGCAGTCGCAGAAGTCGCTCAGGCACGCTCTGGCGCGCGAGCAGTTCCTGGACCATGCGCATGAAGCCATGCCGGCGCCACGTCTCCCGCGCGTCCGCGAGCGATTGCACGACTTCCTGCCACTCGTGCTCGTACTCCGGACGTGACAGCTCGTACAGTCGCGCGGCATCCATTCCCCACAGGGTCGTCGTGAATGCCGCGCGCATGGCGCGCGTGTTGGAGGGTGTGGCCACGGCCGTGAGCACGCGGCCAAGGTCCGCCATTTCCTCCGAGAGCATGATGTCGCCGGATCCGTGCAACACGCTATGCACGCCGGCGTCGCGAAGTCGTCCTTGCAACACGGTGGCTTCGCGGTTGGAACGGACGAGAATGGCAATATCGCGAGGGTGAACCATGCCGCCGTCAGCGACCCCCGCACTCAGCAACCGTTTGATCTCGCGGGCGATCGCATCGTGGAAACGTTCTTCCGCGGTGGTGTTGCTCGGAGTCTTCCCGCCGTCCATGCCCACCAGCCACCAGCACAACGATCGCGCCGGGTCGCCGGCGAGTGGACCGGGATCGTCCTTCGCGGCTGTGACATCCACATAGCCGATGTGGCTGTCCGCGTGCAGAAACGGCTCCCGCGCACGGCGAAAGAGCGCGTTGAACGCGGTGACGAGCGCTGGTGTGCTGCGATGATTGTTTCGCAGCGTCAGGCGCTGGTCAGCGTCGCGGACCGCGTCCAGGTACACGGATATGTCCGCTCCGCGAAAGCCGTAGATGGCCTGCTTCGGGTCGCCAATCAGGAAAAGCGGACGATCCCTGAAAGCGGCGGCGAAGATGGGGTACTGGAAGCCGTCGGTGTCCTGGAACTCATCAATGAGTGCAGCGTCGTAGCGGGCGCGTATGGCGGTCGCGAGATGACCGAGCGCTCCCTCTCCAGTCACTCCCTGGTGGACGCGGCGCAGCAGATCGTCGAATCCGAGCGCGTGACGGCGGCGCTTCTCCTGTTCGAAGGCGCGCTCGACGGAGCGGATGAAGGATGCGCGCAATGCGATACGCAACGCGGCAGCCACGGGCGGGAACTTTTCGCAGGCGAGGAAGAACGCTTCCTTCTGCACCGTGTCATGATCGGCCGCGGGTCGCTGCTTCATCTTCAGGCGAACCGCATCGGGCGTGCAGTGCCTCAGCAGCGCGATCGCGCCCGCCCAATTGCCGGCCGGGATAGCCGCCATGCGACGCGCGAGTCGAGCTCGTGCTTCCTGCGTCCTGAAGGGCGCGTCGGCCTTCCACTCGAGGCGATCCAGCAGCGTCCACACGCGCCCCTCATTCCACGCCTTCGAGATCTTTGCCATTCCCCGAGCGACATCGGCCAGCGCGTCGTCCAGAGACTCGTCAGGCACGATGTGCGTGTCAGGGTATCGCCGCGCCTTCCCGAGGTCGTCGAGAAAAGTCGTCGGCGTCCATTCCAGCTCGACGGCCAGCATCGCCAGGCGATCGTTCGGCGCCACTGTGCGCCGCCACCAGTCGTGCGCGGCGAGTTGCAGGAGACCCTGCTCGTCATCAACGAACGTGAAGTCATGGGGCGTCGCGCTTTCCAGGGCGTTCTCCTCCAGAACGCGCCTGCAGAAGGCGTGAATGGTGAAGACGGACAACTGATCGATGTGTGCGAGCGCCTCTGTCAGGCGGCCACGACCCTCCGCCCCGTGTCGCCTATGCAGCTCGAATAGCGCGCCATGCTCGACAGGATCGAGATCGGCGCCACTGAACACGTCCACGGCAGTGCGCAGCGCACGGCGCAGTCGCGTGATCAGATCGTTCGTTGCGGCGATGGTGAACGTGACGACCAGGATCCTGCTGATGTCGTCCGCCCAGTATCCGCCGTCCGGCCGGCGCTCCAGGAGCAGGCGCAGCACCGTGATGACGATGCTGTGCGTCTTTCCCGTGCCCGCACTGGCTTCGATGAGCGTGATGCCCGGTTCGATCGGCTTCATCGTCGGATCGAAGTAGCTGGGCAACGCTGGGGGTGGCGACGCTGCTTCCTCCAGCCCCAGCGAGAGCTGCGGCGTCTTCACTCTCCGAGCCCCTCCCGATGCTCGAAGCACGCGCGCCAGAGCGTCTCGCTCAACCGCGCGAACTCCTCGGACTCCTCGTCGAGCGGGCGCCGTCCACGCCAGACGAGCGCGACATAGGCATCGTGATCGTCGCCGAAGGTCTTCCCCCCGTCCCACGGCTTGTCGGTGCTCTCATAGGCGGATCGGGCGCATGCAAGAGGTTCCTTCTTCGACTTGGACCCCGCGCGCAGCTTCCACACCTGCTCCCACATCGCGTAACTCGCCTTTTCGAACACCGGAAGCGGCGCGGCCAGCGCCTGACGATAGCCAAGCACCAGAGCGTCCAGGAGCTCGCGCGCGTTCGGAACAGGGGGAAAGCGGAACGCCGTGTCGCTGCAATACACGAACGACACCCTCGGCGGCAGATCATCGCCGCTGGCGGCGTTCAGCAGCAAGTGCGCGATCCACGCGCGAAGCAGGTATTTGGGTTTCATCGTCGTCGCATGGACCGCCACCCGCCCGTCGGTCGTGAGCAAATCCAGCCGGCCCGTGATCTCCCATCCGTCACCCGCGACCGCGACGAGCCGCGGCTCGACTGGCGTGAACGACGGAAGTGTCTGGAGCATGTCGTCCATCTCTGCGTCGAGCTTCGCGAACCAGGCATGCGCAAGCGCGTGGGGAGGGAGCGTGCCACGGGCGGTCGCGCGGCGGAGCTCGAGCTCCGGGTCACGAGTGCCTGCGAGATGCAGGCGCAGCATCTCGTCGTGCATCGCCCAGCGCGTCAGTCCGTCCACCGTCACCGGTTCGGCGTCGTCCTGCTCCACGTCGTCGTCGTCGTTGTACGGCAGCTTCAGATCGAGCGCTCGCTCGCAGAAGAAGCGGCTCGGATTCTTCCAGCAGTTCGTGAGGTCCGTGAGGGAGATCTCGAAGCGCTCCGGCTCATCCTCGGCAGCGAGCTTCGTCCCGCGCGACCGCGGGCCGGTCGGCGCGGCCAGCATCTCCGCCGGCACGAAGGGCGCGGGCTCACCGCGCCCAGTGCGCGAGGCCGCGAGCGCGTCGGCGTTGTCGCGAGAGAAGCTGAAGAGCCGCGGGTCGGCGTCGGCGTCCTGCGCGAAGTACGCGGGACTGAAGGGCTGCAGCCGGTGCTCCACCACGATCCGGTCGCGCGCGGGCTTCTCCTTCCCGGTTGTCGGCTCGATCTCGCCCGTGCGGAAGCGCGAGTCGAGGTGATCCAGCAGCTGCGCGAGCACGACCGACATCGCGCGCTCCTTGTTATCCGTGATCGAGCGCCCGACATGGCTCAGGATGAGCTGCTGCTGCGCCGCGAAGAGAATATCGAGGAAGAGTTGCCGGTCGTCCTCCCGGAGGTTCCGATCGCCGGCGCGTGGCGCGATCTCCATGAGGTCGAACGCCGCGCGGCGGTCGCGGCGCGGGAACGACGCATCGTCCAGACCCGCGACCGCGATGACCTTGAAGGGAATCGAGCGCATCGGCTTGAGCGCGCAGAAGGTGATCCCGCCCACGAGGAAGCCCGAACCGAATCCCTGGTCGTCGAGCGCATGCTGCAGCCAGTCGCGGATCACCCCGACGTCCACGGCGCGCTCGCCGCCGGAGACCAGTTGCATGCGTCCCAGCGTCTCGATCTGCTGCCGCACTGCCTGCAGCGCGTTCGCCTCGTCATCGTCGGCAGCGGTGAAGAACTCATCCACTCCCGCGAGCAGTGCCTGACGCCAGTCGTCCAGCGGCCGGGGGATGCGCCAGTTGTCGAGAGTCGCGAACAGCCGGTCCGCCCAGTCGGTGAAGGCGCCTAACGTCATCGCGTCACCCGCAAGCGCTCCGGCTTCCGGGAGCACGCCCGCGACCAGGTCCTGGACTGGCCCGGCCGCGTAGCCCATGAGCAACCGGTCGAGTCCCGCGCGCCACGTATTTGCCTCGACGACGGGGACATCGAAACGCTGCGCGCGGTCGGCGCCGTCCACGCCCCAGCGAATGCGCGTGTCACTCACCCATCGGTGCACGAGTGGCGGTGCGTGATCGTCCAGGCTCGCGGCCAGTCGGATGGCTGGGACATCGAGCAGCGCGAGAACCTCCGCTGATGTCAGGCGGCTGTCCACGAGCGACAGGATGCGCAGGACGGTGTCCGCAATCGAGTGCTCGTCAATGAACGACCGGTCGGCGATATGAAAAGGCAACGGGGGAAGTCCGCTCTCGGTGACGCCGAAGACGGCTTCGATGAACGGGGCGTACGCGCTGATGTCCGGCACGAGAACGAGGATGTCGTGCGGGCGGAGCGCTGGGTCGGCGGCGAGGGCGGCAAGCAACTGGTCCCGGAGCACTTCCATCTCGCGCAAAGGCGAGTGGCAGCGGTGGATGCGAATGGAGTCGTCGGCGGCGGGAAGCACCGGGCGATCGGCGCCGGGCGGCATATCCCCCGGGCGTCCGACGCGCATGTCCTGCTGCAGCGTCGAGAGACTACGCGCGGATACATTCGCGATCGCGGCGTCGCGAGGATAATGCTCTTCCCACGTCGAGTCGGCGATGGCGAGGCTCTCGAGAAACGCGCGCGACTGTGTGCCGAATGCCTCGAAAAGCGGATGCCCCGCGTGCCGTCCGTTCTCGCCTGAAGGACGCCATGTGTCGCGCGGCGGCGCGGTCACGTAGACGCGCACCGGAATCAGATGTGCGAGCGCGTGGAGGAGGCGCACGAACAACGGAGGGAGGGTGCTGACCCCAAACACCGACACGCGACGTGGGAGGTCGTCGTCTCTCGCAGTGGATCTGCCGAGATCGTCGATCAGTGTGGTGAACGCGCGCGCCAGGTGCATGGGCGCCTTGCCTTCACAGAGACGGCGCCAAAGCTCGGCCTGCCAATGCGTGTGCACTGCGTGAGAATCGCACGCGTCGCCCTGCTCCCAGCCGAGGAGTACGTCGGGGCGATACAGTTGGTAGTCGTCAAACCGTCCCGCGAGACGCTCCGCCAGGCCGAGATGCGCGCGAGCATCGCCATCAGCGAGGAAGACTGAAAGCGGCCGGAAGGTGGCGTCGCTCGTTATGCCGCTCTGAAGGAGGTCGAGGATTCGCCAGGTGAGGATCTCGCGCGTGAAACGCTCGTCGATGGGCGCGACGAGCGCTCCGGAGGGTGAGCGCGTGCGGCTCGCTGTTCCCCTGCGCGCAAGGATGTCGTAGCAGAAGGCGGCGGGAAACGGCATGCGGAGCGACGCCGCGCACCCGTGCCGGCGTGCCAGCTCGAGACGAATCCATTTGGACATCCCCTGACTCTGAGTGACGATGATCTCGTCTTCGAGCGGGGACAACGGCGCCGTCCGGAGGTCGTGCGCGAGTCGCTCCATCAGGATGGACGGGCGGTCGCTTGTGACGATGGTGAGCCCCGCGAGCGACTGCGCCGTCACGCGAGCGTGCTCGTCGTGATCTCGTGACCGAGGGATCAGCATCCGATCAATTCTAGGGGGAGGGCCTGACAGAGGCGACCAGCCTCGCCGGTACTTCGGCGCCGAGAAAGTGAATGCGATGCCCGCGGCGTGAAAACGACGCGCGCCGTCGCCGGGCGCGCGGTGACGTTGCGACATGCTCTTCCCTTGCCGCTCGGCCGCCGAGGAGGTGATGATATGGGCATGCCCGCACCGCTGTATTACACCGCCGACATGGTCCGCGAGCTGCCAGACGACGGGAATCGTTACGAGGTGGTGTACGGGGAACTGTTGGTGACCCCGTCTCCGCGCTGGTGGCACCAACGTCTAGTCGGCCGCCTGTACTTCGCGCTCGAGAGCTACGTACGGCGCTGGCCTGTCGGCGTTGTCGTGACCTCGCCCGCCGACATCTCCTGGGGTCGTGACGTGCTCGTGCAACCCGATGTGTTCGTCACGACCCCCGGCCAGACCAGAAGCTCGGAATGGGACAGCGTCCGCGATCTGTTGCTTGTAGCGGAGATCGTCAGCCCGTCTACAGCGAAGGCCGATCGCTTCCTCAAGCGCCGCCGCTATCAGGAGGCAGGCGTCCAGCTCTACTGGATTATTGACGGCGACGCGCAGCAGGTGGAGGTCTGGACGCCCACAGACACCTTCCCCGCCTTCGAGCGCCACCGCCTGACGTGGTGGCCAGACGGTGCGGCCGAACCGTTGACGCTGGCGCTCGAGGAGCTTTTCCGGCCGGACTGAACGTCCCGGCGTCGCGTCGCTGCAAGGGAAGAATCTGGCGTGCACAAACGACGCGCCGAGAGGTCGGTGAAACCCTTTCCGCGAGGCGGTTGTCCAACAGCCGATCACTGTGCCGACTATGCCTACTCGTGCCCTGCTCACGTATGCAACGTTTGTCTACTGGATCCAGGCTTCTGCTTATTGCGCTGGCGTACGTCGGCACGTTCCAGAGCGCAGCGAGCGTAGCCGCGCAGTCCGGCGCGTCTGCTCCCGCCGCGGCCGCGCGCACCCACGATCAGGCTCCCACGGCGCGCGCCGCACCGCGTGTGGGAGCGGTCAAGATCGATGGCCGCCTCGACGAGGCCGCGTGGCAGGCGGCAACACCGGTCACGGATTTTCGGCAGTTTGACCCCAACGAGGGGCAGCCCGTGTCGGAACGTACCGAGGCGCGCATCCTCGTGGACGACGACGCGATCTACATTGGCATGCGACTGTATGACCGTGAGCCGCACCGGATCCAGGCGCAGCTCGCGCGGCGCGACGATCCCCTCGAGGGCGACCTCGTTGAAGTCGTCTTCGACAGCTATCACGACCACCTGAGCGCGTTCATTTTCCGCCTCTCGCCGCTCGGCGCGAGGCGCGACGCAACCGTGAGCGCCACAGGCAATCAGGACAACTCCTGGGACGCTGTGTGGGAGGGCAGCGGCACGCTGGACCCCGAGGGCTGGTCGGCCGAGTTCCGGATCCCACTGTCCCAGCTGCGCTACGATCCCAAAGCGACTGACCCTACGTGGGGCTTGCAGCTCTCGCGCAAGATCTCACGTAAGGCGGAGATCGCCTCATTTGCCTTCACGCCGAAGTCGGAGCAGCAGGGCGTGAACCGATACGGACATCTGACGAATCTTGGCAAGCTCGCGGCGCCGCGGCGCATCGAGTTAGTGCCGTACGCACTGGCGAAAAACGAGAATCCCATTGTCCGCGCGGGCGATCCGTTCCGCACGAAGAACAACATCGCGATGGGCGCCGGCCTGGACGCCAAGTACGCGATCACCAGCAACCTCACGCTCGACGCGACGATCAATCCCGACTTCGGGCAGGTGGAAGTGGACCCGGCGGTCGTGAATTTGTCGGCCTTCGAGACGTTCTTCCCCGAGCGGCGTCCCTTCTTCATCGAGGGAGCGAACATTTTCAGCTTCGGCGCGATGCGGTCGCACAACACCTCGGGTGGCTACACCTTCCTGCACTCCCGCCGCATTGGCCGCTCGCCGCAGCGCTTCCTCGGTGGCTCCGACTACAACTTTGTGGACGCGCCGCTCGAGACGACGATCGCCGCCGCGGCGAAACTGACGGGCCGGAGCCCGGGCGGGTGGTCCATCGGCTTGCTGGACGCGGTGACGCTGGAGGAGGAGGCTCGCTTCCGCAACGCGGCGGACGTTGACGCGCGCGCCGTCGTGGAACCGCATGCCAACTATTTCATCGGACGACTCAAGCGCGATCTGCGGCAGGGCAATTCGACGGTGGGCGTCGGCCTGACGACCGTGCACCGCGACCTCGGCGAGCCGGAACTCGAGCCGCTCTTTCGCCGGGCGGCGTACGTCGGCGGCGTCGACTGGAATCATGCGTGGTCCAACCAGCGGTGGGCCTTCGATGGTGCAGTGGTTGCCAGTTACAATGTGGGGGACGCTGCCGCGATCGATGCGTTGCAGCTCTCGAGCGCGCGGTACTATCAGCGTTCGGATAAGGAAAGCTACCGGCGCGATCCCACCAAGGAATCGCTCACCGGCCACGTGGCGGAGGCGACGTTTGCCAAGCTCTCGGGCAATTGGAAAGGGTCCGTGAGTTTCCAGGAGTATAGCCCGGGCTTCGAGGTCAACGAAGCCGGCTTTCTCGGCGCCACCGACCTGCGATCGATCTCGCCGCTCATCTACTACGATGAGAATCGGCCGAACAAGTATTTGCGCGGGTGGGAGCAGTACCTGTTCTGGAATCCATCATGGAACTTCGACGGCGACATGACCTTCAACGGTGTGGGGGCGATCACGTTCGTGGAGCTGCCGAACTTCTGGAGTTATTTCCTGCGGCTCGACTGGCGACCGCCGGTGTTCGACGACGGCCTGACTCGAGGTGGGCCGCTAGCGCGTGTGGTGACAGGCGGCGGCGGGAACCTGGAGATCAACTCCGACCGGCGGAAGCGCTACACCGGTGGGCTGTTCGTGTCGTACTCCTTCAACACGTCGGGTGGACGCGGCCTCACCATCGGCCCGCGCACGACATTGCGGCCCACCACCGCCATGCGCATCACCTTGCAGCCGACGTTCACGCGGACGCATGCGATCGCGCAGTATGTGACGCGCGTGCCCGACGCCGCCGTGACCGACACGTATGGCGCGCGCTACGTGTTCGCCACGCTGGACCAGCGCCAGCTCGCGATGGTGACGCGCCTGGATTGGACGTTCACACCGGCACTCTCGTTGCAGCTCTTCGCGCAGCCATTGCTCGCGGCCGCGGACTTCCACGACTACAAGGAGTTCGCTCGGCCGAGAGAGTTCGTGTTCGAGATCTATGGTCAGGACGCAGGCACGATCACCCGCGACGCAAGCGGCGTGTACACCGTCGATCCCGATGGCACGGGCGCGGCGCCGGTCTTCACGTTCGGCGACCGCGACTTCAACCGGCGCTCGCTGCGCGGGAACGCGGTGGTTCGGTGGGAGTATCGCCCGGGCTCGGCGCTGTTCTTCGTCTGGCAGCAGAGTCGGTTCGCCTCCCGTGGCTCGGGCGAGTTCGAGTTCGCGCGCGACTTCAACGACCTGTGGAGCGTGCAGCCGGAGAACGTGTTCGTGGTGAAAGGCACGTGGTGGGTGGGACGCTAGGGGAAAGGCGTAGCAGATGCCGCAGGCGTTCTGATCGCAACGCGCGCCGCGGCGCGACACCCACCCGCCACACCGCCTAACGCCTCACCTGCACCACCATCCTCTTCGGCGCGAATCCCGGCCGCAAAAACCGCACGTGCAGCACCGCATCCATTTCCTTCGCCGGCGTCAACTCGAAGTCGTACGTCTCGCCGACTCCCATGGCCCAGCGCGCCGGCCCCTCTACCTTCGCCGACGCCGGCAGCTCCGCTCCATCCTTTGCCACCCGCTTCCACATCACCGGCATCGAGTCGGCGTCCACGAGCTCCAGCCGAACGGCCGCCACAGGAAGGATGTTGACGAAGCGCAATCGGTAGGTCGTTCCCGCTGTGAGCGTCACTGGGCCCGGTGTGTGCCGGCCGTTGATCGCCTGCCCGCGCGTTCCGTCGTTCACGCTGCCGCCCAGCATGATCGTCAGGTCCGACTTCGGATCGTACGTCTGTCCCGGCTCCAGCACGATCATCGCTCCGTACATCCCCGTCGGCAGCTGCGGTCCTTCGTCCATGTGCGTGTGATAGATGTACGTCCCCGCTCGCGGAGGCGTGAACGTCACGGTGAAGGAATCTCCCGGCGCGATCAACGGCGCGAGGCGAGCCGAGCTTCCGCTCCATCCCGCCACGCCATCGAACACACTCTCGAGTTCCATCCCGTGCCAGTGCACCGACGTCGGCTCATCCAGCCGATTCACCACCGTCACCTCCGCCCGCTCACCACGCACGAACATCAGCGGCGAGCCTGGCGTCACCACGGAGTCCCGCGCCGGCTCCGCGCCGCGCTGCAGCACGAAGCTCCGGGCGCGCTGCGTCCCCTGCAGCGGCCCCTCCTGCGCCAGCAGCCGGTATCTCGTGCTGACTGGTAGCGCCACAGACGGATCGCGCCCACGCGAGTCCACGGTGGTGATTCCCATAACGAGCCCGTTCATGGACGACATCGGATGCTTCGAGACGTCGTGCATGTCATGCCCGCGCGCGCTGTCCGCGCGTATTGGATAAGGGGTGATGTGCGGAATCATATGGCAGTGCATCAGCCAGTTCCCCGCTCGCGTCGGTACCCACTCGATGCGCGCCGTCGTGCCCGCCAGCATCAGCTGCGTCACCGCGTGGCGCCGCGCCGCGGCGGCGTAGTGGATGTCGCTCCGGCCGTTGCCTTCCGACAGCAGCCGAAAATGGAAGCCGTGCAGATGCATCGGGTGAAGGCGGTTCGTTCCGTTCACAATGCGCCAGCGCACCGTATCGCCAACCTCATAGGTCAGCCGCTCGGTGTGCGGCCACGAGAGCCCGTTGATTGCCGCTTCCCAGACGTCATCCTGCGGGTCGTTTCGCGTGCTGTCCCGCCTCAGGTCGAGCAGCGTGATGACAAAGATTCGCTCGGACGCATCCGATCGGGTGTCAGGCGCGTCAATGACGATCGCGCCCGTGAGCTGCGCGTCGCGCCGCATCCGCAGCTCCATACCTGTGTGCGTCGTTGTGCCCCAGTACACGTAGGTTCCCGGATCGCCAGCACGGAACCGCAGGTCGCGTGTTGCACCCGGCGCGACGTGCACGCTGTCGTCACGTACGGTGCCGGCGCGTAGACCGTAGACGATAAGCGTCGAGTCAGGCACCGAGTTGCGAATCGTCAGGTGCACCTCCGCGCCCTGCATCGCGCGAATGAGGGGCCCGGGGATGCGCGGTGCGCCGCCCTCCTCGCCGAATGCCTGGATCGTCACCGCGCTGTCCACATCGGCGTCGGGGCGCCATCCCGCCACTCGTGCGTCGAGATAAACGGTGACCACACCGCCGGTCACGGTACCACCCGCCATACGGTTGTCGTTAGGCACGACGAGCGAGAGTCCATTTCCTTCTCGCGCGGCGGGCGTGCCGCCGTCAACCACATGCGGTCCAGCGCCAGCATCCGAGCGACCCGCCGATCTCGACTGACAGGCCAGCGCCGTCGCCGCGACGAACAAGAGAAATCCCGAGCGTGGAGATGCCATGGTCATGGTGTGGTGCGAGACGTACTACGGGCGAGATGGCGGGCAGTACGATAGCCCTCCGCCTCCCGCGGCGCGAGGCTCGGCTCGTGGAGCAGCGGCGATAGCCGCGCGGAGGACTGCCGCGCGCTGGCGCGCCTGTGGCCGACCGCGAAACGGGCGGCTGATGTTCCTGCCGCCCGCCTCATTGCAGATGTGGTTCTGTTAGAGCGACTTCAGATACTCGACGAGATCTCGCCGCTGAGACTCGGCGAGGCCAAGACGGCGGACCCGGTCATAATGCGCGACAACGTCGGCGAGCGTGGCAGCGCTGCCGTCATGGAAGTACGGCGCATGCTGCCACAGCGCGCGGAGTGGCGTGGTGCGGTACGCCTTGTTCGCCGTACGATTCGCGTACGCGGCGTCCATTCCGGTCTCCGCCGGGGCGTGCAGCGTGCCACTGTTGTTGTCGGTGCCTGTCGCCCCCACGTGGCAGTTCGCGCACGCGCCATCGAACGTCGCTCGTCCGCGCTCGGCCGCGGCAACGTCGAAGCTCCCGGGCGGCGGCGCGGGCACTTGCAGGCTGTGCTGGTACGCGCGCAGATGCGCGAGCTTCGAGGTGACCATGTCGGGCGTCTGGACGATGCGGATGCCGAGACGCGGGTCGGAGAAGTTCCCGTGTCCATGCATCTGCGTTACGGCGACATACGCGTTCCAATACGAGATAGGACCTTCCGCGGTGTACGTCTCGTTCTTGACCTGCCTGAGGCCGTAGGCGGGTGGTAGTACAAGAGGGGTGTTCTTGCCGTCAATGTTGTACCGCGGATCGTACTTCCCGGGCCCCCACGACGTGTAAACCGCCTTCTGGGCCGGTGTCACCGCGGGGGAGAGCGCGATGATCGCACCGACGTTGAGATCGCGGTTCGGCCAGCCGTCCCTGCGATGGCCGATGCCTTTGGCGAATGCATCGTCGACAGTCGAGTGACACAGTGCACACGTAATCCCGACGCGGGTGAGCGTGTCCTTCCCATTGACGGTGATAACCGTCCCCTGGACACCGACCACCGCGTTCAACTTGAGCAGTGTGACGGTCGTCGCAGGGCTCTTCAGATCGACTTTGCCCTGCTGGATCCCCTGCACGACCTCGGCGGGCAGTGCATCCATGTCCACCTTGAGCCCAACCGAGAGCGCGGTGGTCGGATCGACGCTCTGCTGTATGACGCGTTCCAGGTGCAGCGTGTCGGTCCAGAATTGCTCGTCCCCGAACGTGTCGAAACGGAAAATTCTTTGGCCGCTGGCCAGTGCCTCTGGCGACATGTCGTCCGCCACGGCACCGGCCCCCGTCGGTGTTTGCTGTCCGGGATTGTCAGTCGCCGGTTTCGCCACACACGCTGCCGCGAAGGTCAGCGCGCTCATGCCGAGCGCATAGAAGCCCATCATGAGAGCCCGGCTGATTCGCGACCACCGGCGTACATTCACGACGCTCTGTCTTGGCAAGAACATGCGAGGCTCCTTGTAAGAGGTGCGTGGCGGCGCACGCGATGCGGGGCCCGCCTTCGCACCGCTCGCGGTGCTGCAATAATGTTGCGGCTCAATTCACTCGCAGACGCCGCGAAGTGACCCAGCAATATGCACGCCCGGCACGACAACACACATCAGCACGGTGACGGCCGCGACGACACGTTCATTACCTTGAACGTGTGACCGCGCCGAACCCCCTCTCCCCTCGCGGCGTGCTCTCCGGTGAGCGCACACCCAAATCCAACGCCCCCATCGGTTGGCGCGAGAAGCTCATCGCACTTCGCTCGCTTCCCAAGCTCTTCCGCCTGGTCTGGGAGACGCATCGCGCCTTCACCCTGGCGATGATTACGCTGCGAATCTTCCGTGGCGGCATACCGGTCGCCTCTCTGTGGGTCGCGAAACTCATCATTGACGAAGTCGTCCGCGCCTCCACCGGCGCCGGCATTGGCCGGCTGTGGGAGTACGTCGCCCTCGAGCTCGCGATCGTGCTGTTTGGCGAGCTGTTGGCACGCTCCTCGTCGCTCGTGGAATCCTTGCTCGGCGACCTCTTCTCCAACCACGTCTCCGTGCGCCTGATGAAGCACGCGGCGACGCTGGATCTGGCCCAGTTCGAGGATCCCACGTTCTATGACCATCTGGAGCGCGCGCGCCAACAGACCACCGGCCGAATCGCTCTGCTCGCCCAGCTCCTCGGCCTGGGCCAGGACACGCTCACGCTCGCGACGTTAGGCATAGCTCTCGCCGCGTACAATCCCTGGCTCCTGCTGCTGCTTGCGGCGGCGGTTTTTCCGAGCTTCCTCGGAGAAACTCACTTCGCCGCGCTGTCATACTCGCTGCTTTTCCGCCGCACGCCGGAGCGCCGCGAACTGGACTATCTGCGCTACGTCGGGGCGAGCGACGAAACGGCCAAGGAAGTCCAGATGTTCGGCCTCTCCCCGTGGCTCGCCGAGCGCTATCGCGTGCTGTCGCAGCGCTACTTCGAGGAGAACCGGACGCTGTCTATCCGCAAGAGCATCGTGAGCGCCTTGCTCTCCGTGCTCGCGACGCTGGGCTACTACGCCGCATACATCGTCATCCTCCTGCAGGCGGTGGCGGGCGCCATCACGATCGGGACGCTCACCTTTCTCGCGGCTGCGTTCATGCGCTCCCGCGATCTCATTCAACGCCTGCTGCTGTCCGCGAGCGACGTCTATGCGCAGAGCCTCAACCTGCGCGATCTGTTCGCCTTCTTCGAGATGCGCCCCACTATCGCCACTCGCGCGGGCGCGCCGCCGGTACCGGAACCGATTCGCGATGGCTTCGTCTTTGACGACGTCGGCTTTCGGTACCCGGGAAGCGAGGGCTGGGCGGTGCGGCACGTCTCCTTCGCAATCCGTCCCGGCGAGCGTCTCGCACTCGTCGGCGAGAACGGCGCCGGGAAGACGACCATCACCAAACTCATCAGTCGCCTGTACGATCCCAGTGAAGGGCGCGTCCTGCTCGACGGGCGCGACCTGCGGGAGTATGACCTCGCGTCGCTGCGCCAGGCGATCGGCGTCATCTTCCAGGACTTCGTGCGCTACGACATGCGCTTCGACGAGAACATCGGCGTCGGCGAGATCGAAGAATCGCGCGAGTATCTGGAGGCCCTCAACGCACGCAAGGCGCACAGCGATCCCGAGGGCGGTGTCCTCGCGCCCATCACCGCGGCGGCCGAGCGCTCGCTGGCGAGTTCGCTGCTTCCCCGCTTCCCCGCCGGCTATCGCCAGATGCTCGGCCGACGATTCGAGGGAGGCGTGGATCTCTCCGGCGGCGAGTGGCAGAAGGTGGCACTCGCGCGCGCCTACATGCGCGAGGCACAGCTGCTCATTCTCGACGAACCCACCGCCGCGCTCGATGCGCGCGCTGAATTCAGCGTCTTCGTCCGCTTCGCGGAGTTGATGGCGGGTCGCATGGCCGTGGTCATTTCACACCGCTTCTCCACGGTACGCATGGCCGACCGGATCATCGTGCTGGGCGGGGGACGCGTCGTGGAGGAGGGGACGCACGCGGAGCTGCTTGTGCGCGGCGGCGTGTACGCGGAGCTGTTCGAGATGCAGGCGGCGGGGTACAGGTAGCGTCACTACTCCATCACGATGTGGCGCCCTCGCGCCGCAGCATCTCGCGAATGACCAGCGCATCCTGCCGGTCCTGCGGCCGGTCAGCCGCTTCCTTGGAGCGGAGAATG
>JANNOC010000121.1:0-2284 GCA_031398865.1 Gemmatimonadota bacterium
GACGTCATTCTCGGCCCCAGCAGGGTCGCTCGACTTCTGGCGCACGCGCCTTGCCGAGCACGGCCTCGTCGTCAGGAATGAGCTATCGCACTTCGGCGAGCACGCGATCCGCTTCTCCGATCCATCAGGGCTGGGGTTGCGCATTGTCGGAAGCCCGCGCGACGACCGCGTTCCTTGGGCGCTGCCGAACATCGGTGGCGAGCGTGCCATCCGTGGCATTCACGGAGTCACGCTGCTGGTTCGCGAGCCCGCGAAAACAATTGCGTTGCTCACGGAAATGCTGGCGGGTACGGTGGTCGGTGAGAACGCCGACACTACTCGCGTGTCCGTGGGTGGCAGTGCCCCGGGACACTTCGTGGAGGTCGTCCGCGCGGACGGCGCCGGTAACGCAGTCAATGGTCTCGGCACCGTGCACCACGTCGCGTTCGCGATCGCTGATGCGCAGCAGCAGCTTGAGATCCGGCACGAATTGATCGGTCGCGGGCTGCATGTGACCGAGGTGCGCGACCGGCAGTACTTCCATTCCATCTACTTCAGGGAGCCTAACGGGGTCCTTTTCGAGATCGCGACGGTAGCACCGGGCTTCACCGCAGACGAGCCCCTCGCGGAGTTGGGACGCGCATTGAAACTTCCTGCGTGGGAGGAGCCGCACCGCGCGCTCATCGAGGCCGGGCTCCCCTCCGTGCAGTACTGATGGCGTCTGCGTCGTCGCTTGCGCTACCGCCGCATGGCGGACAGCCCGTCATCGCGCGAGGCCGTCCCCTTGGCCAGGCGCGCGTCGTCGTCATCATGGTGCACGGACGCGGGGCGTCGCCGGACGACATTCTCAATCTCGTCCCGGCGCTCGGGCAGCCTGACGCGGCTTACCTCGCTCCCGGCGCTGCCGGTGGCACGTGGTATCCGTACAGCTTCATGTCGCCGACGGAGCAGAATGAGCCCGGTATCACCTCGGGAATCGCGGTCATTCACGCGCTGATCGCCGAGGCAGTTAAGAAGGGCGTGCCGGCCGAACGGATCGTGCTGCTCGGTTTCTCACAGGGCGCGTGCCTGGCGTCCACGGCCGCGCAACGACGCCCTACGCGCTATGGGGGCGTCATCGTCTATTCCGGCGGATTGATCGGTCCGACGGGAACGCGGTGGGAGGAGCGAGGCAGCTTCGAGGGCACTCCCGTTTTCCTTGGTTGCAGCGACAGCGACGCGCACATTCCCGAAGCGCGCGTGCGCGAGAGCGCGGCGGTGTTCGAGCGTATGGGCGCGACGGTGACGACGCACATCTTCCCTGGCATGGGCCACCTCGCGAACGACGAGGAGATCGCGTTTACGCGCGATCTGCTCGCCACACTCGCGAAAAGGTAGTTCGCCGTTCACCGTTCGCCGTTTCGCCGGTCCCGCTCCCCGTTCCCCGGTCCCCGGTCCTGCTCTTGCCTCCCCAAGTCCCCAGTCCCCAGTCCGAAGTCCCCGCCCTTCCCCGTTTCGCCTACGCGACGCGCGACGTGCGCGTCGTGTTCGGCGCGGGCTCCGTGCGCGATCTGCCCGCGGAGCTCGACACTCTTGGCGTTAGGCGCGTCATGTTGATCACGACTCCGGGACGGACGCGTGCGGTGGCGACACTGCGCGCGTTGCTGGGCGACCGGTTGAGCACCGTCTACGCACACGCAAAGGCTCACGTGACAGAGAGCGACGTGTTGCAAGCGCTCGCTCAGGGAAAGCCGGACGCGTATGTGAGTCTTGGCGGCGGATCGGCAACAGGACTCGGCAAGGCACTGGCGCGCGAGACAGGATTACCACTCGCCGCGATTCCCACGACCTACGCCGGTTCCGAAATGACGGCGATCTGGGGACTCAGTGACGGCAAGGAGAAGCGCACCGGACGCGATCCGCGCGCGGCGCCGCGAGTGGTGGTGTACGACGCCGAGCTCACCTATGATCTGCCTGCGCCGGTCAGCGCTGCGAGCGGAATGAACGCGATGGCGCACTGTGTCGAGGCGTTGTATGCGGCGGATGCGAGTCCCGTGTCGTCGCTGCTGGCCGAGGACGGCATCGTGCGCCTGACGAGCAGCTTGCCCGTCATCATGCGCTCACGCGCCGATCCTGTGGCGCGCGGCGAAGCACTCGTCGGCGCGCATCTGGCCGGACGTGCGCTCGACATGACGTCCATGGGGCTGCATCATAAGTTGTGTCACGTTCTCGGGGGCAGCTTCGGACTGCCGCATGCCGAGACGCACGCCGCGCTTCTCCCGTACGTCGTGGCGTACAATGCCCCTGCGGCGCCGGACGCGGCAGC
>JANNOC010000122.1:0-1871 GCA_031398865.1 Gemmatimonadota bacterium
CGACAACCGACACTATCGCCGCGCGGCCGCGCGGAATGGCGCTGGCGGCAACGGCCGCTCCGCAGCGCCGCATCGCCCTCGCGGCCGCCGCCGCCGCGCTCACCGTCGCCGCGCTGCTCGTCCCGCTCGTACCCGCCGCGGCGCAGACGCCCAGGCTCTCGCGCGACGAGCGGCGCATCCGGGAATGGATCCGCGCGCACCGCGAGGCGGAAATCGCCTACCTCGCCCGTGTCGTGAACATTCCCAGCGGAACAATGAACGCAGCCGGCGTGCAGCGCACGGGAGCCGTGTTCCGGCGCACGCTCGATTCCCTGGGCTTCACAACGCGCTGGATCGCACAGGACGACGTGAAGCGCGGCGGACATCTCATGGCGGAGCACCGCGGCAAGCGCCGCGCGGCGACGGTCCTTCTCATCGGGCATCTGGACACCGTGTACGAGGGCGACGGGCAGGGGTGGGAACGCGACGGGCGTGATTCCATCGCGAAAGGTGCCGGGACGAGCGACATGAAGGGCGGTGACGTCATCCTGGTATTCGCGCTCAAGGCGCTCGCGCAGGCCGGCGCGCTGCGCGACGCGAACATCATCGTCTTCCTTACCGGCGACGAGGAAGATGCGGGCGACCCGATCTCGGCGTCGCGGCGCGATCTCATCGCCGCGGCACGACGAGCCGACGTGGCACTCAGCTTCGAGTCGGCGAGCGACGGCGCCGCGGTCGTGGCGCGCCGCGGGTCCAGCAGCTGGCAGTTGGACGTAAGCGCTCCCCAGGCGCACTCGTCAGGCATCTTTCGCGACTCGACCAGTCCCGGTGCCATCTACGAGGCGGCCCGCATTCTCGACGCCTTCCGCGAGCGGCTCGCGGGCATTCCCAACCTCAGCTTCAATCCGGGGATCTTCGCGGGCGGCACAGCGGTCACCTTTGACTCGACCGGCGTGCGCGCCACGGTCGAGGGAAAGACCAACATCATCGCGCCACGCGCCACGGTGACCGGCGATCTACGCTTCATCACCGACGGCCAACTGGATTCGGCGCGTGCGGCCATGCGCGGCATCGTCGCGCGGAATCTTACCCGCACGACGGCGACGATCCGCTTCTCCGACAGCTACCCGGCGATGGCCCCCACAGAGGCGAACTACCGGCTACTCGCCGCGTACAGTGCGGTGAGCGAGGCGCTCGGATACGAGGCGATCACGGCCGTGGACCCGGGAAGCCGAGGCGCGGGGGATATCTCCTTCGTCGCGCCGCTGGTGCCGGCCTCGCTCGACGCGCTCGGTGTCAGTGGACGCGGGGCCCACTCGCCTAACGAGCACGCCAACCTCAATTCGCTCGTTCTTCAGACGGAGCGAGCGGCCATTCTGATCTACCGGCTGAGCCGGAGCGCGCCGTCCCGGGCGGCTCGGCGATGACCGAACTTCGCCGCGGGTTGGTGCTCGTCGGCTTGCCGGGATACTTCTACTGGCGGAGAGGGAACCCACGTCCCGCGTAGATTCGGTGACGCCCACGCGGCGCCCGGCGATCAGCATGCGTCGTGCGCCCCTCTTGCCTTCCCACCCGCGCCGAGGCGATGCTATGGGCATGGCAGCCCCGCTATACCACACCGCCGACATGGTGCGCACGCTCACGGACGAGTCCCGCCACTGGCCTCGCTACGAAACGGTGCACGGGGAACTGCTCGTGACGCCGGCGCCGCGTCCGTTTCATCAGACCGTGACGTTGCGACTGGCTGCGGCACTCTTGGCGTATCTCGCGCGGGAGCGGTGCGGCGAGGTGTTCTGCTCTCCAGCCGACATCTCGTGGGGCCCCGACTCCCTCGTGCAGCCCGATGTCTTCGTCGTCCCGATCAAGGAAGCACGTACACTCGCCTGGCCAAC
>JANNOC010000146.1:0-4330 GCA_031398865.1 Gemmatimonadota bacterium
GCGTCGTGCTCTTCCCGCAGCCGGACGGGCCCACGAGCACCACGAGCTCGCCGTCCGCGACCTCGAGGTCCACCCCGTGCACGGCGACGTGCGTCTTGCCGGCGTCCTCATATATCTTTCGAATTCCTTCCAGCGTCACGCTCGCCATCAGACCCCTTCCGAATGAGTGAGTCGGTCGAATTCCCCGCTGGCTTTCTCTGGGGCGCCGCCACGGCCGCGTATCAGATCGAAGGGTCGCCCCTCGCGGATGGCGCCGGACAGAGCATCTGGCATCGCTTCTCTCACTCGCCTGGCCGCACCACGGATGGCGACACTGGCGACATCGCGTGCGATCACTACAATCGTTACGCGAGCGACGTCGGGCTCATGCGCGAGCTGGGTCTCACCGCGTATCGCTTCAGCATCTCGTGGAGTCGCATCTTCCCCGAGGGCAAGGGACGCGTCAATCCCCGCGGACTGGCGTTCTACGACCGGCTGCTCGACGCGTTGCTCGCGGCGGGAATCGCCCCCTCCGTGACGCTGTACCACTGGGACTTGCCAGCCGCGCTGGACGACCGCGGCGGCTGGCTCAACCCGGACATCGCCTCCTGGTTCGCGGATTACGGACGGGAAGTGTTTCGCGCTTTCGACGACCGCGTCGCGATGTGGACGACGCTGAACGAGCCATGGGTCGTCATGGACGGCGGCTATCTCAACGGCGCGCTCGCGCCGGGACATCGCAACCTGTTCGAGGCGCCCATCGCGACGCACAACCTGCTGCGAGCGCACGGCACGGCGGTGCAGGCGTACCGTGCCGAAGGGCACAAGCAGATTGGCCTGGTCGTCAACCTCGAGCCCAAGTATCCGGCCTCCGAGTCGCCCCCGGATCTCGAGGCGACGCGCCGTGCCGACGCATACATGAACCGGCAGTACCTCGATCCCGTTTTCCTGGGCAGCTATCCGACCGAGCTGCGCGAAATTTTCGGAGAGGCGTGGCCTGAGTTCTCCGACAGCGACTTGCGCCTCATCCGGCAGCCGCTGGACTTCCTCGGCGTCAACTATTACACCCGCAGCGTGTCGCGGCATGATGCCAGGGTACTTCCGCTGCGCGTGAGCGGGAAACGGCAGCGGCGACACGCGCACACCGAGACGGGGTGGGAAGTCTTTCCCGCGGCGCTCACGCGTATACTTCTCTGGGTCAAGGAGCGGTACGGCGACATCCCGCTGTACATCACCGAGAACGGCGCCGCGTTCTACGATCCGCCGTCGCCGGTGAACGGCGCCGTCGAGGATCCGCTTCGGGTGGACTACTATCGCGAGCACCTGCTCGCGGCGTACCGCGCCATCCAGCAGGGAGTGGATCTGCGCGGCTACTTCGCCTGGTCGCTGCTCGACAACCTCGAGTGGAGCGCTGGCTACTCCAAGCGATTCGGCCTCGTGCACGTGGATTTCGCGACGCAACAGCGCACCCCCAAGTCGAGCGCCCGCTTTTACTCCGACGTCATTCGCACGCACGGCGGGGCGCTCCTCAGTACCGGAGCGTGAGTTCGGCGGGCACGCGCCGCAGCACGATCTCGCGCGGCGCGCTCATCCCTTCACGCTCCCCACCATGATCCCCGCGATGTAGTACCGTTGCAACGCCAGAAACGCGATCATGACCGGAAGCACCGTGACCACGGAGCCAGCCATCATCAGCTCCGTATCCTGCACGTGCTCGCCGGCAAGACTCGCGAGCGCCACCGGTAGCGTGTACTTGGAATCGTCGCTCAGGACGATGAGCGGCCACATGAAATCGTTCCAACTGCTGAGGAAAGTAAAGATCGCGAGCGTCACCAGAATCGGCGCGATCAGCGGGACCACCACCGACCAGTAAATGCGCAGCTCGCTCGCGCCGTCGATACGCGCGGCATCCAGCAGATCGTCAGGCACCCCCATGGTGTACTGCCGGATCAGAAAGATGCCGAAGATGCTCGCCATCACCGGGATGATCGCGCCGACGTACGTATTGATCAGTCCCATCTGCTTGAGCAGGAGAAACAGCGGCAGCATCGCGACCTGGGCGGGCACCACCAGCCCGGCGAGCAGGATGCGGAAGATCCGATCGCGTCCGCCGAAGCGCAGCTTCGCGAACGCGTATCCCGCCATGGAGTTGATCAGGAGCGAGATCGCGGTCGCGGAAAACGCGACCAGCGCGCTGTTGGCGACATACGGACCGACGTCAAGGCGAGTGAACAGGGCTTGGTAGTGCTCGAACGTCACCCGGCTGGGAAAAAGACGCGGTGGATAGCTGCTCGCTTCGCCTGTCGGCATGACCGACGCCGACACCATCCACACCATCGGAATGAGCGCGACGATCGCCCCCGCGATCAGCAGCACGTACACCAGGGCCGTGCTCCAGCGTTTTCTCATCGCGTCGCGGACTCCCGTTGCAGCCGGAGCTGGATGAGCGTGCCCGCGAGGATGATCAGGAAGAGAGTGAACGCGATCGCGGCGGCATAGCCCATACGCCACCAGCGGAACCCTTCCTCATACATGAGCAGCACGACGCTGAGCGTGCTCTTGAGCGGACCGCCCTGCGTCATCACGTAAGGCTCGGCGAAGAGCTGGAAATAGCCGACCATCGTGATGATGCCGACGAAGAGAAATGTCGGCGCGAGCATGGGCACCGTGATGTGCCAGAAGCGTCGCAGCGCGCCCGCGCCGTCGAGCTCCGCGGCCTCGTACAGTTCCTCTGGAATGCTCTGCAGCCCGGCCACGAGGATGATCATGTTGTAGCCGAAGTTCTTCCAGACGGCCATCAGGATGATCGCCGGCATGGCCCAGCGCGGATCGCCGAGCCAGTCAATGGGAGCGATGCCCACGTATCCCAGCGCATAGTTCAGGAGCCCGTAACGCGGATGGTACAGATACCGCCACACGATCGCCACGGCGATGAGCGTCGTCACCACGGGAGCGAAGTACACCGTGCGAAAGAAGCCCTTGAAGCGAACGACCTTCGCGTTGATCAGCAGCGCGGCACCCAGCGAGGCCGCCAGCGACAACGGTCCGCCGACGAGCACGAAATAGAAGGTGTTCCCGAGTGCCTTCCAGAACAGCGGATTCTCGAGCAGTTGCTGATAGCTGCGAATGCCCACGAAGCGCGCGTTCGACAGGTCGCCGACCGCGTACAGATCGAAGTCCGTAAAGCTCAGCAGGAACGCGGCGACGACGGGAAGAAAGAAGAAGACGCCAATGAGCAGCAGCGCCGGGGCGACGAAGAACCACGCCGCGCGCACGTTCTCCCGCGGCGCGGCGAACGTCATCGCAGGGCGACTCCCTTCCGGCGCGCGTCACGCGCCATCATCCAGCGGCGCTTTTCCAGCACGCGATTCACGTCGCGATCCAGCCGCGCAAGCGCGTCCTCCGGACTGACATTTCCGCGAATGGAGCTCTCCGCGTGGTCCAGCACTTTGGTTGCGATGAGCTCCCACTCCGGGATTTTCGGCGTCGCCTCGACGCGCTGCAGCTGCTCCCAGAACGCGCGCGCGAATTCGTTCGTGGCCAGCGACCGATCCTCCCACGACTCCGTGCGCGCCGGCAGATCGCCCGTGAGCTTGTAGAAGCGCAGTTGCTGGTCCGGGCGTGAGAGGAACTCGATGAGCTTCCACGCTTCCGCCTTGTGTTCGGAGCGCTTGAAGATCACGAGACTCGATCCGCCGGCGAGTGACACGCCACGCGCCGCGCCTCCCGGGCCGGGCAGCGCGGCGGTGCCCCACTTCCCCTGCATCGCCGGCGAGAGCCGGCGCTGAAACTCGCCGATGTTCCAGGGGCCCGTGATGTACATGGCGAAGAGACCGCGCTCGAACTCCTGATAGACGTTCGCCATGTCGGTGTTGCCGAGCGGCGGCGCGAGCCCTTCGCGGTACATGCTGATGTAGAAGTCGAAGGCGTAGCGGAATGCCGAGTCGGAGAACGCGCCATAGCGGGCCTCGTCGCGCAGCAGCGGCGACCCCGCCTGCAAACCGAAAATGATCGGCTGCGCCCACTCGTTGGTGGGCAGGAAGATGGCGTACTTGTCCGCGCCGCCCTGCTTTTTGATGACGCGCATCGCGTCGCGCCATTCGTCCCACCGTGTTGGCGGCGAGCGATAGCCCGCCCGCGTCAAAAGATCCTTGCGATAGAAGATGACGCGCGTGTCCACGTACCACGGCACGCCGAAGAGCGTGCCGTGCATGACGTTGGTGTCCCAGATGCCGGGGAAGTATCCGGCGGCGCTGACGACGCGCGACGTCGCGGCCCACGAATCCAGCGGCTCCAGCGCGCCCAGCGCGTCGAACTCGGCAATCCATGTATTCCCGAGCTGCGCGATGTC
>JANNOC010000161.1:0-1923 GCA_031398865.1 Gemmatimonadota bacterium
GCCTGTTTGCGGGCGGTGTTGTCGGTGCCGATCAGCAGGTAGCCGATGATGGTGTTTTGAGCGTCGCGCAGGGCGGTGACCGACACCACCGCCGGGAAGCGGCTGCCGTCCTTGCGGATGTAAGTCAGCTCATAGATATCCTCGATCCCGCGCGAGGCCTTGAACACCAATGCCTCGAAGCCGGGCGTGATTGGCGTGCCCAGCTCGACGCTCAGTGCCTTGGCGCGCGCGATCACTTCCTGTGGATCGGAGATATCCGCTGGCGTGATCCGATTCATCACGTCCGCGGCCGTGTAGCCCAGCATGCGCTCGGCGCCGACATTGAAAATCTGGATGACGCCGTTGGCGTCAGTGGCGATGCTGGAGAAGTTGGCGCTGTTGAAGATCGCGCTCTGGAGCGCGCCCGCCTTGAGCAGCGCCTCTTCGGCCTGCTTGCGCGCGGTGTTGTCGGTACCGATCAGCAGGTAGCCGATGATCGCGTTCTGCGCGTCGCGCAGGGCCGTGACGGACACCACCGCGGGGAAGCGGCTGCCGTCCTTGCGGAAGTAGGTCAGCTCGTAGATGTCCTCGATGCCGCGCGAGGCCTTGAACACCAATGCCTCGAAGCCGGGGGTAATCGGCGTGCCCAGCTCGACGCTTAACGCCTGCGCGCGCGCGATCACTTCCTCCGGATCGGAGATGTCGGCGGGCGTGATCCTATCCACGACTTCCGCGGCGGCGTAACCAAGCATCCGCTCGGCGCCCACGTTGAAGATCTGAATGACGCCCTTGGCGTCGGTCGCGATGCTGGAGAAGTTGGCGCTGTTGAAGATCGCGCTCTGCAGCGCGCCGGTTTTCAGCAGCGTTTCCGCGTGCCGAATCTCCAGATTGTCATCGACAATGTCGGTCGTGCGGGTGCGGAGCGATGTCGGCATGCATCCCTGATTGCGCCCTTCGAGTGCTTTGGCGGGGGCGCTCGGCGGAAAGGCAGCCGAGCGGCACTCTCGGCTCGAAAGCGTTGTCAGCGGCCGTCTTGCAGGGTCAGGCTGACGAGAAGAGTGTTCCCTATCCCTAATTACGCAAGATCGTGACCGGCGACCATTTTTGGACGGCCCGGGCGGCGGCGGCCGAGCGTCTAGCCGACGGCTACGGTCTGCTGCATGTTGATGAGCGCCCAGCTGCACCCGCGGCCGACGTCCTCGCGCAGCCGATGCGTCAACAATCAACCAGGGAAACTTCATGCGTAAAGCTTTCTTTCTCGCCGCAGTGCTCGTCGCCTGCGCGAAGGTAGAGACTCCGCCTTCCGATACGGCGTCCGCGATGGCACCCGCTCCGCCGAGGAATCTGACCGCGGCCGACATCGCGGGAAGCTGGAACGGGACGAGCATGATGGCGGGGAGCGACTCCGTGACGAGCAAATGGGTCGTGACAAGCACGAGTGACTCGACGGGGACGCTCACGTACGAGGGATCCAAGACGCCCATTGCCTTCACCAGCGTGATGGACGCCGACAGCACGATCGCGACGTCGGTTCCGTTTGTTCAGCCGGGTGGGAAGGCGAACGCACCCAAAGTCATGTTCAGGTCTGTCGGGCGAATGCAGGACGGAAAGCTCGTGGGCACGTCGGAGCTGATGCTCGCCGCAAAGCACGATTCGATCGTCGCGAAGCGAACCTTTGTGGCAACCAAGGCGCCGTAGAGGATCCGCTGACGGCAGAAAAGGGTCGCTCATTGTGGGCGGCCTTTTTTTCTCTGGATGGACAGTGATATGGGAGGCAAAGCTCCAGAGGGCGTGACTCCCAGCGACCAACCTCCCGCTCTCAACTCGGTCTCGCTCGTCCGCCACCACTGGATTCGAGCTCTCGTCGCGATCGGCACGGCAACAACCATCGTCGTCGCCGTCGCGATGGAGTGGCCAGCGTCGTACCGAGCGGCGATCATCGCC
>JANNOC010000169.1:0-1592 GCA_031398865.1 Gemmatimonadota bacterium
GCCGCTTCCGGTCGTGGCGATTTCCGAGGTGAAGGAGATTGTGCTGCCGAGGCTGCGGCGTCCCCATCCGCACGAAGACACCATTGACAGCGCGGGGCGGCACCTCGAATACGAGCGCGACACCCCAGGAGAGTTCGAGTAATGCGCGGCGTTCTGGGAATTTTTCCGAATCTCGATGACACCGTCGAAGCCATCGAGGAGCTCAAGCGCACGCGGCTCGGCGAGGTGACGGTGTATTCGCCGACGCCGCGGCACGAACTGGAGCACGCGATCAACGCGCCGCCCAGCGCGGTGCGGCGTTTCACGCTCATCGGTGGGCTGCTCGGCGTCTCCTTTGGCTACTGGATCGCCATCTGGGTGTCCGACTACTGGCCGCTGGTCGTGGGCGGGAAGGCCATCGCGTCGTGGATTCCGTACACCGTATTCGGCTTCGAGGTGATGGTCATGTTCGGTGGTCTCGCCACGGCGATCGGCCTCTTCATCAATGCCCGTGTGCCGCGCCTGACGATGACCGTGGGGTACGACGCGCGCTTCAGTCATGGAGACTATGGCGTCTGGGTGGAGGCGCCCCCCGAAAGGATCGGCGATGCGGAAGCGCTACTGCGCAAGCACGGTGCAGTGGAGGTGCGCGGTGCACGCTGATTCGACGCGTTGCCGGCGCTCTGCGCCGGCGCTCCGCACAGCGATCGTCTTCGGCTTGCCGCTGCTGTTAGGCGGTTGTCCGTGGTTCACGACGTTCGACCGTCAACCCAAGATCGATCCGTGGGAGTCGCCCAGCGACACGGTTGCGGTTCGCGGAAATCCGCAGGGCTCTGTTCCGATCACGGGCGCGAGCGTTCCCGGATACGCCGTGTCGTACAACCCACTGCCCGGCACCGTGGATTCGATGTCAGCGCTGCCGAACCCCACCGAGGCGACGTCCGCCTCGCTCGCGAACGGGCGCAAATACTACTCCATCAACTGCGCGGTCTGTCACGGCGACACGGGAGCCGGCGATGGAACAACGACGAAGTTCGGAATGCCGCCCATCCCCCTGCTCACGGCTGTGACGCTCGGGCGCACGGACGGCTACATCTACGGAATGATCCGCAATGGCCGTGGCCTGATGCCGACCTACAACCGGATCGAGGACCACGATCGCTGGGACGTTGTCAACTACGTGCGCGCACTGCAGGGCAGAGGATCAGGCCCGGTCGAGACCGGGCCGTTAGGCAGGCCTGGGGAGACCGGAGCAACACTGCCGGGGTATACGCGTACGGCGCCCACTCGTCCGCCGCCGTCCTTTCGCGCGCGCCCGATGATGCCGGCCGCTGAGGCACCGATTGAGGGTGGCGTGCATTCTCCGGCCGCTCCGCCGTCGCCATCGAGCGATACAGCTGCCCGCGGGGGAAGGGGAGGGCAGACGCCGTGACGCACCATGAGTATCACCTTCCGACGCGCGCCGAGGTGCTCGCGGCGACCTCCAAGCCGATCCCCACGGCGCTCAAGACCGCGCTGCTACAATAAAGCCTGTCTTTTTATTGATATGATACTCTACTCTTTTAGAATTGCCACCGGGCGGCAGTTCCAGGGACACAACCGTTTCCGTTTTC
>JANNOC010000176.1:0-2499 GCA_031398865.1 Gemmatimonadota bacterium
CGAGCGTCGCGGCGGGGATGCGGACGCCTCGAGAATTGCCGATACGGGCGACTTTGAGCTCGACAGGCTTCATGTAATAACTGTAATTACATTGCCCCCAGGCGTCAATGCCACGCGACTTTCACATGACTGACCCTTGGGCGCCGCCGTGGCCGCTAGAAAGCCGGAGGCACAGCAGCTATTCAGGGCCTTTGCGGAACCGAGCTTCGCGTCAGAGTATTATGTGCGATCGCAACCATGCTTAAACGTTAGCCGGACGACACGGAGTATCAATTGTGAAAAGACACACGCATCTCGCTGAAGGGCGTTGGTTCGCTGTAGTGGCGGTTTTCCTGTCCGCTTCGGCGGCGCACGCCCAATCCAGTGGCAACGTCCATCAGGCCACGCTGATGGAGTCCGACCAGAAGACGCAGGAAGTCTCGACTGAGGAGCTCCGCGGCATCCTGGCGGACAAGACCGTGGCTGTCTTCGATGTGCGGCCCTCGAAGGAGTACGCAGTCAGCCACATTCCCGGTGCGTTGAACGTGTCAGCCAAGCCGGGCGTCGCCATCTCCCTCTACGTCTCGGACGTCGCCGAGATCGAGCGCGTGCTTCGCGGTGACAAGGCTCGGCCCGTCGTGCTGTATTGCAACGGTCCCTTCTGCGGGAAGAGCAAGCGTCTCGCGGCTGAGCTCCTGGAAGCCGGCTTCACGAGCGTGCGACGGTATCAGCTCGGGATCCCCGTGTGGAGAGCACTCGGCGGCGTGACGCAGATCGAGCGCGAGGGTGTCCGTCAGGTTCTCGACAACGACCGGACGGCCGTGTTCATCGACGCCAGAGAGCCTGCCGAGTTCAGGGGGGGCAGCATCCCCAAGGCGCGCAACCTCCCGCGGAGCGGGCTCATGCCGGGCAAGGACGTGGGTGAGGTGAAGGCGGCGAAGGACGACGGGCGTCTTCCAATGGAGGACCACAACACGCGCATCATCGTCTTCGGGAAAACCTCGGAGCAGGCCAAGGCCGTGGCGGAAGCCATCGCGAAGGAGGCGTTTCACAACGTGTCGTTCTTCGAGGGAAGCGTCGATCAGTTCAGGGCGAAACGTCGACCTGGGCGCTGAACCATGGTTATCAGACAGCGGCGCTGTATCAACCGGAGGAAGCACACATGCATCGAGCACAGGATGTCAGTAGCCGTTTCGCCATCGCCATCGGCGCGTTTCTCCTCATCGAGGGCACCTGGGGATTGTTCAGCCCCGTCGTCTTCGGCGTTCTCACCACCAACACTACCCACGCCGTCATTCACATTATTCTGGGCGTGGTGGGCATCTGGACCGGCATCAAAGGAGGTTCGCGCGGGTTCTGCATGTTCCTTGGGATCCTGCTGATCGCGGTCGGCGTCCTCCGCTTCATTCCGGGCGTCGGTGAGTTGATCGTCACCATTCTCAATGTGAACCCGACCGTCGCCTGGGTGAACATTGCGATAGGAATTGTGTCGCTACTCGTTGCGTTGGCCGCTCGTCCCGCGCGCGTGGCGGCTGCGCAGGGCGGCGAGGCTGGGACATGAGGCAGACCCGGATCGCCGCGCTGGCGCGTTTCGAGCCGATTGTCGGCGAGGTGATCAACTCGATTGCGGCGGCGGGGTGAGTCGACTCCTTTCGCTGCTCGGTGCCCTGGTGGGCAGTTATCTGGGCTGGTGGCTGGGGGCTGTCATCGGCGTGATGACTGCCTTCATCGTGAGCATGGTCGGGACGGGCATCGGGATCTACGTCGGCCGTCGCGTGGCACAGCACTATGCACCGTGACACAAGCGTCTGAGCGCCGCGACAGTACACACGAACCCGTGCTCATCGTCGGCGCCGGACTGATTGGTCTCGCGTGTGCCATCTCTGCCCGCCGGCGCGGCATCGATCCGCTGGTGATCGACGCGGGCGCGATCGTCAACTCGATCGTTCACTATCCCACTGGGATGGTATTCTTTACGACGCCGGAGCGGCTCGAGGTCGGCAACCATCCGATCGTCTGCGCCGGCGCCAAGCCGACGCGTGAAGAGGCGATGATGTACTACCGGGGCATCGCGCGCGCCGAGGAGCTCCGTGTGCGAACGTTCACGCGCCTGGCGTCAGCCAAACGTGCGGGGGGCCGGATCCGCTGCACGCTCGAGACGGCAATCGGTCGTCGCGAGCTGACGTGCGACAGGCTGGTGCTCGCGACCGGTTACTTCGATCGGCCCAACCGTCTCGACGTCCCGGGCGAGGATCTCCCGCACGTGCAGCACTACTTCGACGAAGCGCACCTGGGCTGGGGACTCGATATCGTAGTAATCGGCGGAAAGAACTCGGCGGTCGAAGCGGCGTTGCTGCTGTACCGGGCGGGTGCGCGCGTCACGCTCGTGTATCGCGGTGCGGCGCTCAAGCCGAGCGTCAAGTACTGGCTGCGGCCGGACCTCGAGAACCGCATCAAGGGCGGGGAGATCCAGATGCGGTTAGGCGCCATGGTGGTGTCGATCGCGCCGGGGGAGATGAC
>JANNOC010000188.1:0-2060 GCA_031398865.1 Gemmatimonadota bacterium
CGCGAACGGGCTACACCGGCGACCTGGGGTACGAGCTCTGGGTGGACGCCGAGCGAGCCGTGGCACTCTGGGATGCGGTGCTCGAGGCCGGGACGCCGTATGGTATCACGCCGGCGGGAATCTGGGCGCTGGATCTCGCGCGCATCGAAGCGGGCCTCATCATGCTCGACGTGGACTATCACAGCGCGCATCGAGCGCTGATCGAGGACCAGATGTCGTCGCCGTTCGAGCTCAATCTCGGATGGGCGGTCAGCGACGCGAAGGGCCCGTACAACGGTCGCCGCGCACTGCGCGCGGAGAAATCACGCGGAGCCGCCTGGGGGTTCGTGGGGCTTGAAGTGCGGTGGGAATCACTGGAGCAGATCTACGCCGAACGCAAGCTGCCGCCGCAACTCCCAGGCGTCGCCTGGCGGACGAGCGCCCCGGTGTACAGGAACGGGAAGCAGGTGGGATACGCGACGAGCGGCAGTTGGTCACCCCTGCTCAAAAAGTATCTCGCGCTCGCTCATGTCATGGCCCCGCATGACACGCCGGGGACATCGCTGCAGCTCGAAGTCACGGTGGAGCACCGGCGCAAGCAGGCCGATGCGTTTGTTCGCAAGCTTCCTTTCTTCGATCCTGAGCGGAAGCGCGCGTGACACCAGCCCGCTACGACGCGATCATCATCGGCGGCGGCCACAACGGCCTCGTCGCGGCGGCCTATCTCGCGCGCGCTGGCCGGCGCACGCTGGTGCTCGAGCGCCGGCCGATGATCGGCGGAGCATCGGTCACCGAGGAGATCTTTCCGGGATTCAAGTTCTCGGTGTTTTCGTACGTCGTCAGCCTCCTGCGGCCGGAGATCATCCGCGACCTCGATCTTCCCAGTCACGGGCTCCAGATCCTCCCGCTGGAAAGCACCGTGACGCCGCTCGACAACGGCGACTATCTCGCGAGCTGGGCCGATCCGGACGAAACGCGTCGCGAGCTCACGCGACATTCGCCGCGCGACGCCGAAGCCACCGTGCAGTTCGGGCGGCTCATGCACCACATGGCGATGGCCGTCAAGCCGATCCTCGGCATGGTGCCGCCCGATCCTGCGTCGCTCGCGCCCTCCGATCTTGCCGGCCTGCTGAAGCTCGGGCGGCACTTCCGGTCGCTGGGGGCGGAGCGCGTGCACGCGCTGTACAAGCTCATGACGATGAGCAGCGCGGACTACCTGGACGAGTGGTACGAGTTCGATGCGCTCAAGGCGACGAAGGCCGCGAGCGGCATCATCGGCACGTTCATGGGGCCGCGGTCGCCCGGCTCCGCGTACGTCCTCCTGCACCATTACATGGGGGAGCTCGACGGAGCCTTCCGCGCGTGGGGGTTCCAGAAGGGCGGAACGGGCGCGATCAGTGAGGCGATCGCCGGTGCGGCGCGCGCGTATGGCGCGGAGATCCGCACGGGGGTCGGCGTCGAGCGCGTGTTGACCAGGAGCGGGCGGGCGATAGGCGTCGCTCTGTCGAACGGCGACGAGATTCTGGCGACCGATGTCGTGTCAGGGCTCGATCCCAGACGCACCTTTCTCCAGCTCCTCGACCCCCGGGAACTGCCTGACGACGTCGTGCAGGGCGTCGAGCGCTTCAAGTTTCGCGGCTCGTCAGGCAAGGTAAATCTCGCGCTCAGCGGCCTCCCGAACTTTACGTGCATGCCCGGCGTGGGGCCGCATCTCCGCGGCGCCTTCTCCATCAGCCCGAGCCTCGAGTACCTCGAGCGCGCCTATGACGACGCGAAGTATGGGGAGTTCTCGCGCAATCCCTACATGGACATCGTGATCCCGTCCATGATCGACCCGGGGATGGCACCGCCGGGGAAGCACGTGATGAGCATCTTCGTGCAGTATGCGCCCTACCAACTGAACGGCGGATGGACGGACGCGCGGCGGGATGCCTTCGGTGATGCGGTCGTGAAGACGCTGGCCCGGTACGCGCCCAACATCGAGTCGCTCATCCTGCACCGGCAGGTGTTGACACCGGCGGACATCGAGCGGATCACGGGACTCTCGGAGGGCAACATCTTTCAGGGCGAACTCGCGCTGC
>JANNOC010000221.1:0-1556 GCA_031398865.1 Gemmatimonadota bacterium
CCCGCTTCAAGGGCATGGTCTACGGTGGCGGTGTCGACGTCCGCATGCAGCGCTTCTTCCCACCGGGCGCCAAGTCGTTGATTCGTCACGACGAGGTCGACTGGGGCGGGGTCACGGTCAACGGCGCGCCCGTGGCGCCACTCGCGCTGGAGCTGCTCAGCGAGGAGCTCGCCGCGCGTATTGGGGCCGCCGGCGGAGGAGCGCCTGTGTGCCTGGTCCGATTGGCCGGCAACGGGGCGGCGGTGGAGGCGCAGACGCGCGCGCTCGGCACGCTGGGCGATGTGCAGGAGTGCGAATCCGCGATCTGGGATCGGTTGCGCAATAGCGAGCCGCCGGATGCCGACATGGTCGTCCGCGTTTCGGATCTCCCATCGCGCTTCGCCCAATGCTGGATGAGCGTGTGGGAGCTGGCGCGCGCGCTCGGCACCTCACACGTCCACGGATCGCCGGGGCGAGGCGTCGTCCGGTGCGTCGTTGCTCGCGCCGGTCTCGACGCGCTGTCGCGTGCCTGCGCGCCGGGCGCACTGCGCGGCACGCGCGTGTTCGAGCGCCTGCCCGTGCCGTTGTGGCCGACGCTCGCGCCGGGCCCAACGCTCGACCGGATATCGCGCGGCGTTCGGCGCGCGTTCGATCCCCACGGAGTATTCAATCCCGGCATTTTCGGTGATGGAGCGACCGCATGACGCCGCATCCGCCGAGTGCGCGCACATGCGCGCTGCCAGACACGCCGCTCGCGTCCGCGCTGCCGGGCCTGGATATGTGCGTGCATTGCGGCTTCTGCCTTCAGGCCTGCCCGACATATGTCACGTTGCAGGACGAGAACGATTCGCCGCGAGGACGCATCGTCCTCATGCGTGCACTGGTCGAGGGAGACCTGCCGCTCGACGACGATGCCGTACACACGCACATTGGCCAGTGCCTCGGGTGCCGCGCCTGCGAGACCGCGTGTCCGTCCGGCGTACCGTATGGGCACCTGCTCGAGGCGACCCGCGCGACACTGATGCGCGCGCGTCCGATTCCCCTCGTCGCCAGAGCGATGCTGCGTGTCTTCGAGCGTCCCCGCCTGCTTGCGGCTGCTCTCGCCGCCGCGCGCATGCTTCGCGCAACGCGCCTCCCGGATTGGCTGGGCAAAATACTCCCGGGACGGCTCGGGTTCGCGCTGGCGATGCTCGCCTCCACGCGCCCGGCACTCCCTGTGGCGGCGTATTCGCGCACCGGCACCCAGTCGCGCGGCACCGTCGCGCTGCTCACCGGGTGCGTCATGCAGGGACTGTTCTCGCACACGAATGCGGCAACGGGCCGCACGCTGGAGATGAACGGCTATCGCATGACCCCCGCGCCGGGTCAGAACTGCTGCGGCGCGCTGCACGCGCATGCGGGCGAACTCGAGCGAGCGCGCCATCTCGCGCGCGAGAACATCGCGGCCTTCGAACGCTCGGGCGCCGATCACATCGCGGTGAACGCGGCTGGCTGCGGCGCAATCCTGAAGGAGTACGCATACCTGCTGCGCGACGATCCCGCCTGGGCTGATCGCGCGACGGCGATGTCGGCTCGCG
>JANNOC010000235.1:0-9337 GCA_031398865.1 Gemmatimonadota bacterium
GAGCGACATGGCGACACCGCCCACCCGATCAGTCTCGACCCACTTGATGAGCTCCGCGTAAACCGGATCGCGGGTATTGGTGTAGTCGCCGAGCGTCCAGACCATTACCATCTGTGCGACGCGTTCGCGCAGAGAGAGAGAGGCGAGGGTGCTGTCGACCCAGCGCTGCTGCTGTGCGTCGGCAGGCGGCATCGGGGAGACGGCGTTCGGCGCCGCGTCCGACAAATTCGCTGAGTGTGACGGCGTCGCGGTGCGGCAGCCGGCGACACATGCGACCGCAAGGAGGGCGCCGACAATCTGGATAAGACGAAACGAGGATCGCATCATGGCGAGAATATTACGGATGTCGACGGTCCCCCGCAGGCTCGATGGAATCACCGGACACGTCGGCAACGCATGCGCCGTCGCAGGTCGCTGGGTGGCACTGTCGCTTTCACTCGGTGCCGCACTGCACGGCTGCGCTGCGCGACCGCGTGGCACTACCGAGAATGCGCGCGTCGTCCGTGTGATGGTGTACAACATCCACGCTGGAAAAAACGCGGTAGGTGCTGACAACCTCGCCGACGTCGCCGCCCTCGTACGGGAAACCAACGCCGACCTGGTGTTGCTCCAGGAAGTCGATCAGGGAACACGCCGGTCGGGGAGCGCCGACCAGCCCGCGGTGCTCGCCGAGCGCACGGGATTTCACGTCGCGTTCGGCAGCGCCCTCGATTACGACGGAGGGAAGTATGGCGTCGCGATCCTCTCCCGCTGGCCGATCGCGGCGGACACGCTTTTTCGCCTGCCTGTGGATCCACCCCAGGAGCGCGCTGGCGGATCGCATGAGCCGCGCGGCGCGTTGCGCGCGGAAATCGTGTCGCCGTTTGGAATGCTCACTGTGTTCACGACCCACATTGACGCGTCCCGCGAGGACTTTTGGCGGCGTCAGGAGGGGCGGGTCGTTGCCTCTCTGGTCGCGGACGCCTGGCGCCACAATCACGCGGTGCTGTTGGGCGGTGATTTCAACTCAACGCCGGAGAGCGTCGTGCAGCAGGAGCTCCGTGCGACAGGACTGCGCGATGCGCACGCGGAATGCGGTCGCGGCGAGGGGTTGACGTATCCGGCGGATTCGGCCGTCAAGCGGATCGACTACCTGTTCCTGACCGGCGCGCTGAGGTGCACAATGGCGAGCGTACTCGTGACTCGGGTATCCGATCACCGACCCGTGCTCGTCGAGGTCATTGTCCCGAAGGCTGTGCGCTGAGCTACTGCCGGAATCGGCCTGCGAGTGTGACGGGCTGCTCGCGTTCATCACGTGCTGCGATACCGTGCTCGTCGATCGCGGCGCAGAGCGCACGGATTTCTCTCGTGATTTCTCCACTGTCGAGTGACTGCTCTGCGGTCCGCGCACGCAGGTTCGCGAGGTACAGGGAGAGTGTTCTCAGCATCCCGAGTCGATGCGCGCGGTCGGCGGTCGCCCCCTCGAGGCGCGCGCGTAGCCGAAGGAGGAGCTCGAGCTGGCTCTCCAGGAGCTTGCGCATTTGCTGATCATCGTCGTCATCCGCGCGCTCTCCGAGCGCCGACAATCGCTGCTCGAGGCGGGATATCTCCGCGGTGTCGGCGTCGCGCGCCAGCATCGCTATTTCCTTGTCGAGCGCCTCGATCGTGCTGACGACCTGCCGGGCTGCCGCGACGGCATCGCTCCCCAGCGCGCGCGCCGGTCCGGTGAGCAGTTCGGCGGCGTCCGAGATGCTGCGCAGGTAGTCATGCGGCGTCTGCGCCTGCTCGGGTTCGCACGCGGCGGCTTGTCCCAACGGCCTGGTGAGCAGCGCGGAGATCTGTGGTCGGCCCCAGAAGCGCACCCCGATCGTGGGGGCGACCAACAGCATCGCAACGTCCGAAATGGCGAGGCCTCGCCTGCGCCACAGCCACGTACTCGCGCCGACGATCATCGCCACCAGCAGGACCACGCCATACTCGGTGACACCAAGCCAGCGGTGCGCGACCGGTCCGCGCGACCCGAGCGCGGGCGACGAGAGTGCCCACTTCCCGGTGTAGATCAGCGTTGGCGTTACCAGGAAAAACGCCGTCAGTGCGACTCGCGTAACTCGAACGGACAGGGGAAGGCACGGCCACAGATCGCCGGACCGGCGCAGCGGCCGGGGCCACCAGAGCCCCCACCACTTCGGCGGCCAGCACGCGACACGGAGAATCTGCATCGAGCGGAAGCCGCTCCTGACGATATTCCAGGCGAGGAGTAGAAACCCGACCGGCACGATGACCCCAATGAGGATGAACAGCGTAGGGTCTCCGCCCGCCGCTCTCTCGAAGAAGGCAATCATCCCCCAGGCCACTCCCCAGATAGCGGCCCACAATCCAAAGCCCGGAATGTCCCGCAGCTCGTCGGGCAGCCCCGCGTCGATCGCTCCGTCATGTGTGATCGCGAGCTTCAGGCTCCGACCGTCGGGCCAGCGCGAGTCGGGATCGTTGGCCAAACAGCGAGCGATCGCTGATACGAGGTCGTCGGGTGCATCGGATAGCACGACGTGCAGTGGCGGCGGCTCCTGCGTTGCCCGCTCGATCAACACCTCGCGGAAGTTTCTCCCCTCGAAGAGGGCGCGTCCGGTGAGCATCACGTAGCCGAGCACGCCGAGCGAGTAGATGTCGCTCCGGCCGTCGACCGGACGGTCCCCGGTGGCCTGCTCCGGCGACATGTAACGCGGCGTGCCGACGACGGCGCCCGTCTGCGTGAGCGGTGCGTTGCCGGTCCGGGCCTTCGCGATCCCAAAGTCCGCCAGGATCGCGCGCCCCGACTCGTCCTCCATGAGGATGTTCTCGGGCTTGATGTCGCGGTGGACGACGCCATGACGGTGCGCGTAGTCGAGCGCATCCGCGAGCTCTGCCAGGATCCGCCTAGCGACCTCGCTCGGGAGCCTGCCCTCTCTGTCGAGCCGTTCTGCGAGAGTTTCCCCTCGGACATAGTCCATGACGAGATACGCGAGATCTCCGACCTCGCCGAACGAGTGCAGCGGCAGGATATTCGGGTGTGTGAGCTTGGCCGCCATGCGCGCCTCCTGCCGGAAGCGCTCCCGGTTCCGGGTCGCCGCGGCGACCTCGGGCGACAGCACCTTGATAGCGACAAGTCGTTCGAGTCCGCGCTCACGGGCCAGATAGACGAAACCCATCCCACCACGACCGAGGAGACGAACGAGTTCGAACTGCGCACCGACCGCTTTCTCCAGGACACGGCGCACCGGGTCGGCCACGGCCGCGCTCGGAGGTACCGGCGGCGCGCAGACCGGACAGAACTTCATCTGCCCATCGAGCGAAGTGTGACAGACCGGGCAATGCATGCGACCACCACGGAGTGGAGGCGGAGCGCGGTTCCGGCGCAGATCGACGCGCCGGAGAGGCAGTCAATAATGAGCCCTTCGCGCCCCATGTCAAAGGCGGCAGCATGCGATTGACCATTGTTACTTGATGCGGACGTCCTCTGCGGAGCCCGGCGCGGTCTTTTTTGCTTGCACTGCGAAGCGAGCCGGCCTATACATGACGGTCGCGGCTTCCCCGCCCACTCAGGGCGCAAACTCGGTGATAGTCATGGCCCTTCCCAGGCAGTCGCGGCAGCTGCGAGCGATGCGTCTCCTCAGGAAGTGTTTCGCGATCGGCGTGCTCATCACCGCCAGTGCTCAGGACGGCCACACGCAAGCCGCTGATGAGCTCACGGCCGAGCAGCGCGGTGCGCTCGACGCCGGGCGTCAAGTCTTTCTGACGTGGGACGTCGCCGGCTCCGCGTGGCCGCGCGCCTGTGTGTATCAGCGCATCGACGCGATGCCCGAGGAAGCCGCGGCCGTATTCACGAATTATGAGCGCCACCTGGCGTTCATCCCCAACCTGCGCAAAGCGAAGGTATCGCGGGTCATCGACCCGGTCACCGCCGAGGTGGACTACACGCTGCGCGTGCCGATCGTGGCGGACGAGCAGTACACCGTGCGCGATCACCTGAGCACCTACCACGGTGGCGCGAGCTACAAGATCGAGTGGACACTGGTCAGAGCGACGTCGACGAAGGCGACGGAAGGGAGCGTGCGCTTCGAGCCCCATCGCCGCGACAGTCTGCAGCGAGACGGAACGCTCATGGCCTACTGCAATCTCGTGACGCCGGGCTCCCGTCTCGCGAGGCTCGGCTTCATCAGGTCGAAAGCCATGGCGCAAGTCCGCGCGGCCGCGCGAGCGATCGTCGCCGAGGTCGAACGAGAGCGCGCAAACGATCGCGCGCTACTCGACGCCGAGATTCGGGCTCTACGCGCCGCACTGGGTTGGAGCGGGCCCGACGCGCGAGTTCGATAACTCGTCAGGATGGCTTTACGAACTGGAACGCCACCTACCCCAGCTCAAGCAGCTGCGCCGCCAGCGCGGCCGCCGTCTGCACCCGCTCCTCCGGTTTCTTCGCGAGCAGCCGCATGATCAGCGCCGACAGCGCCGGCGGAATCTCCGCGTTTGCCGACATCGGCGGCCGCGGCTCCTGTGTCAGCACCTTCGCCACCAGCGACGTCACCGACCCCGCCTCGAACGGCGGCGTGCCCGTCAGGCACTCGTACAGCACCACGCCTGCCGCGTACAGGTCGCTGCGTGCATCCACCTGCTCCGCCAGGAGCTGCTCCGGCGGCATGTAGGTCGGCGTCCCGACCACCATCCCCACCTCCGTCAGCGTGCTCGACCGCTCCGCCAGCCGCGCCACTCCGAAGTCCATCACCTTGAGCACCCCCGCGTCGTCGAGCAGCAGGTTCTGCGGCTTGATGTCGCGATGAATGACGCCATGCTCGTGCGCCACAGACAGGGAGTGCGCCAGCTGGGTCGCGATCGCCAGCGTCGACGAGGTCCCGAGCCGGCCACGGGTGTCGAGTAGCTCGCGGACGGTGATCCCCTCGACGTACTCCATGGTCAGGAAACACACCCCCGACCATTCGCCGAAGTCGTGCGTCCGGACGATGTTCTGGTCCGAGAGCCGCCGCGCCAGCCGGATCTCGTCCTTGAATCGCGCCAACAGCGTGGCGTCGGTCAGCAGCTCGGGACGGAGGGTCTTGATCGCGACCTCCTCGTCCAGCTCGAGGTCCCGCGCGCGGTACACTGTCCCCATCCCCCCGCGCCCGAGCACGCTGATGATCTCGTAGCGGTGCGCGAAACGCTCGCCGCTCCGGAGATTGCCGCCGTCCAACGCCGCGTTCATTTCCCGGACATCGCGCCGCGCAATTCCAATCTCCTGCCGCAGATCGCGCACCTGGTCGCGCAGCCGCTCCTCGCGCGCCTTCATCTGCACCACCATGCTGTCGAACACCCGCGCCAACCGCCCCAGTTCGTCAACGCGCTGAGCGAGCGGGGCGAGTGAAGCGTGCTGATACGTCCCCGCCTCCACCGCTGTCGCTGCGTCGATCACCTGGTTAACCCGCTCCAGGTATTCGATCTCCTGGTCGCGCAACCGCTTCTTCTCCAGGCAGGCGTTGATCCTGGCGCGCAGCAGCACCGGGTCGAACGGCTTGTGGAGATAGTCCTCGGCACCGCGCTCGATACAGCGCACGATCCCCGCTAGCTCGTCCAGCGCCGAAATCATCACAACGGGGATATCACGCATCACGGCGCTCGCCTTCATGGTCTCGAGTACGGCGTAACCGTCCAGCTCGGGCATCAGCACGTCGAGCAACACCAGGTCGAATCGCTTCTGCCGCACCAGCTCCAGGGCGCGACGGCCGTTCTCGGCGGTCTCCACCGCGTGACCCTCGCGCGTGAGTCGGCGGCGCAGCACCTCGCGGTTGTCCTCGACGTCATCGACCACGAGGATGCGTGCCTGACGAGGACCACCGGTGTCGTCGCCCGCGGCCGCCGCGCGCGCACCACCGGCAGCGTCCGCGCCCGACGCATCCTGGCCAGCCGCCATGCCGTTGGCCGCTGTGCCGCTCGGCGGTGTGGCCTCCGCCGGACCCGCCAGTCGCCCGGCGGCCGCGAGGATCCGCGCCAGATCGTCGGCCAGCGAGGCGTTCTGCTGGCCGTCAGGGGCGCCAAGCACCGCGGTCACCGCCGACACGATCCGATGGCGCGGTTGGCGCAGCGACTCGTACAACCTAACGACATCGCCAGCACTGACGGTGGCGTGGTTCAACCCGAGCGTCGAGTTGATCAGCGCCAGGATATCGCGGGCCGCGGCCAGCGTCTCCTGAAGGTGTGCAAGGCGACCGGCAAGCGCCGGTCCGGTCGCATCCTCGGCCAGCATCTCCGCGTACCCGATGATGTGATTGACGGGCGTCCGCAGGTCATGCCGCAACTCCGCCAGTGACTCCGCTGCCAGGGTCGCCGTGATCACGGGCGGTGGACGGCTCATCGGTCGGTACTCTCCCCTAACAGCGCCTCGATCTTCCCGAGCAGCCTAACGAGCTCGATCGGCTTGGTGTCGTAATCGTTGCACCCTGCCTCGAGCGCCCGGTCGCGGTCGCCCGCCATAGCGTGTGCGGTGAGGGCGATGATGGGCACGCTCTGCGTTTCGGGCGCCTCACGCAGCTGGCGCGTCGCCTCCCAGCCGTCGATCTCGGGGAGGCTCATGTCCATGAGGATGAGGTCGTAGCCGCCGGCCCGCGCTTTCTCCACTCCCTCTCGCCCGTCCAACGCCATCGTCACCTCGAACCCCTTCCGCTCGAGACGCCGCGAGAGCATGTCGCGGTTCATCTCGTTGTCCTCCACCAACAGAATTCTCGGCATGCCGTACTCCCCCGGTTAAGACCCACGGCCACGATCAGCGCGCCGATGCGCGACCGGCGATCATCGCGCGAACGTCGGCGAGTAGCGCCTCGGGCCCGCGCCCCCGCTTGTTCACCACCCGCGTCACCCCGCCGTGCAGCCGGCGCCGGTCCTCATCCGTCAGGTCCTTGGCGGTTATCACCACCACCGGGATGCCGGACGCATCGGTGCGCTGCCGAAGTTCCTCCAGAAACTCGAAGCCGTCCATCTCCGGCATCATCAGATCGAGGAGGATGAGGCTCGGCAAACGTTCCGACAGGCGCTCCAGCGCGATCCGCCCGTTGGCCGCGGTCGCGACGCTCCACCCCTGCTTCTCCAGCGCGCGTTGCAGCTGGCGACTGGTGGCCGCGTCGTCTTCCACGAGCAGGACAGGACGCCCGCCGCCCTCATCCGGTCCATCGCCGCCCGCGGTGAATTTCCCCAGAACCGCGGCCAGCCGCTTCCGGTCAATCGGTTTGGTCAGGTACTCGGAGACGCCGAGCGCAAACCCCGTCGGCTTATCGTCGAGCACCGTCACCATAACAACGGGAATGTCGGCCAGCGCAGGATCGGACTTGAGCGCGGTGAGCACCGCCCAGCCGTCCAGCTCCGGCATCAGGACGTCGAGGGTGATGACGTCAGGGTGGAGCTCGCGCGCGCGACGCAGCCCCGCGGCTCCGTCGGCCGCCGTCTCCACATGGAACCCCTCGCGGCTCATGAATCGCCCCAACAGGTCGCGCACCCCCGCGTCGTCGTCCACCACCAGCAGCGTGCCGGCGTGCGTGCCGCCCGCGGCGGGCCAGCTCGTCTGCTCCATTGCCGGGTGCGCGGCGGCCGGAAGCCTGACGATGAACGTGGAGCCCTGGCCTGGCGTGCTTTCCACCGTCACGTCGCCGCCCATCATCCGGCAGAAGCGCCGGCTGATCGCCAGCCCAAGTCCCGTACCGCCGTACTTGCTGGCGGTGGACGCCTCGGCCTGCGAGAACGCCTCGAACAGCCGCCCCAGCTGCTCTGCGCTCATCCCGATCCCCGTGTCCTGCACGCGAAACACCATGTCATGACCATCGCGCTCCACCGCCAGCGTGATCACTCCGCGCTCGGTGAACTTGGAGGCGTTCGACAGCAGGTTCAGCAGCACCTGCCGCAGACGTGTGACATCCGCGAGCATCGTCCCCAGCTCCGGGACCGCGTGCACCTCCAGCCGATTGTCCCGTTTCTCCACCAACGGCCTCATGGTGGTCGCCACGTCGTCGATCACCGGCCGCAGCTCGAACGTCTCGGCGAACAGCTCCATCTTCCCCGCCTCGATCTTGGAGAGATCGAGGATGTCGTTGATCACCGACAGCAGGTGCCGGCCGGCCGAGTGAATTTTCCCGAGATCGGCGAGGTATCCCGGGTGGCCGTCTTCCTCGGCCTGCTCCTGCAGCATCTCGCTGTAGCCGATGATCGCGTTCAGCGGCGTGCGCAGCTCGTGGCTGGTGCTGGCCAGAAAGCGGCTCTTGGTCTCGTTGGCCTCTTCCGCGTCGCGACGAGCCGCCAGCAGTTCGCTGATGTCGTGGTAGAGTGCCATCAGCCCCACTCGCTCGCCGCCCACCGTTACCGGGATCGTGAAGATCTCGACGTCGACGACCGAGCCATCCTTGCGCCGGCGCCGGCCGGTGCCCGTGAAGGCGCCACCGCTCAGCTCCGCCCGGCTGGTGTTGGCCTGCGCGTCGGCCAGCGTCTCGACGGTGGTCACCAGGTGGTCGAGGTTGCGCCCCCTGACCTCCGACTCCTGATATCCGTAGAGTCGTTCAAATGCCGGATTGCAGGACGTGATGTTGTCGTCGAGGTCGAGGTGCACGAAGGCGACGGGATTGTTGCGCACCAGCAGTTCAAACGACTGCTGGGTGGCGGCGTAGAGGCGCGCATTCTCGATCGCGATCGCGGCCTGCGGCGCGAACAGCTGGAGCAACCGCAGGTCCTCGGGCCCGAACTCGCGAGTGGGGTCGGCGTGCACGCTGGCGATCGCGCCCACCAGACGGGTCCCGATGAGCAGCGGCGCCGCCATCACCGACTGGATGGTGGTTTGCTCGTACTTGGCCGAGTGTCCCACCCAGTCCTGATAGCGGGGGATGATCAGCGGCTGGAGCGTCTGGGCCACGCACCCCATCGCTCCCTCCCCCAGCGCCATGCGCGTCCCCACCGCGTTCGTCTCCAGATTGTGGCTCGACACGATGACGAGGTCCCTGCGCGACTCGTCGTAGGTGGCGAGCTCCCCGCCGGTGACGCCCAGCAGCGACACAGCCCGCTCCAGCACCCGCTTGAGCACCCCCTCCAGCTCCAGCTCGCCGGACAAGTCCTGCATCGTATCCAGCAGCGCCTTCTGCTCCTCGGCGCGACGCCGCTCGGCGCTGAACAGCCGCGCGTTCTCGATCGCGATGGCGGCCTGGGCAGCGAACAGGTTCAACAGCCGCATCTCGCGCTGACCGAAGGTGCGCGCCGGATCGGAGTGCACGCTGGCGATCGCGCCCACCAGGCGGGTACCGATGAGCAGCGGCGCCGCCATCACCGACTGGATGGTGGTCCGCTCGTACTTGGCCGAGTGTCC
>JANNOC010000316.1:0-2314 GCA_031398865.1 Gemmatimonadota bacterium
TCCAAGACGGTGGCGGAGCAGGAGAACATTCTCATCGACCTGCTCTCCAGCTCCGGACGCCGCGCCATCAACCTGCTCACGCACGATCAGCTCTTCTCCGCCAAGGCGGTGCCGCTGCTTGGCGCAGGCGCCGCGGGAACCGACGTTGTCGCCATTCGGCCGGCGCGCGCGGAGGTCGTGATCGCCCATCACCAAGTGCTGGATACCGTCGAGGACGACGACGATCCACTCGCAATTATCATCCGGAAGGCGTGCTCACGCGAGCTGACCGACCTCGGACTGACCTTCAATTCGCTCAACATCAAGGTTGTCCAGAGCGAAGTGGCGGAAGCGCGGCGCCGCCAGTCGGCGGCCGAGGCGCAGGCCAACGCAGAGATCGTGGCCGCTGTGCAATCGCGTCGCGCCAAGGAAGCGCAGCTCGACGCGGAGCGTGTGATCTCCGACAAACAGCGTGAGTTGGAGCAGACTCGCGCGTCCAATGCCGCGCTCATCGCGCAGGCGGAAGCGAAGAAGCAGGATGCGCTCGCGATCCAACGTACGTCGGAGCTGGACGCGACACAGATCGCGCAGGCCAAGGCGGACGCCGAGCGAGTACGCATCGAAGCGCAGGCCTCCGCGCAGGCCGAGGCCATACGCATTCGCACGGTGGCGGAGGCGACGGCGGAGAGTATTCGGGCGGTCAACGAAGCCATTCGCGGCGGCGGCGAAGCCTCCTTCCAATATCGCCAGATCGAAATGCTTCCGCAGATCGCACCCGCTATCGCCAACGCGCTCGCCGAGGCGAGGCTGGTGACCATCTCCAGTGGCGACGGCAGCGGGGAGGGCGCGCCCACGTCGACCACGAACAACATCACCAGCGTGATTCAGACTGTCCTTGCCGCGCAACTGGTGGCACGCAACGGCCTGCTCGACGGCGCCGATCCGCGCGCTGTGCCGGCACGCGCGGCGTCATTGCCGGCCTCACCTGTGCGAGCGGGCGTCCGACCCTAGAACCCCGATCATCTGTCGCCAGGTCGCGCCGCTGCGGCCGACAATCGGACGTGGCGGCGCGCCCCCCGGGCGGGTGGACGCATTGATCGCTAGGCGGCGGGCGTGTATGCTATGCGCTGCGCACCGCGCGCGACCGCGTCATTCACGCCACCGCTGCTCGAGGACGATGTCTTCATGCGTGCATTCGTGCTTTTACTCGTCCTGCTGAGCGCGTGCGGTGGAGAACGGTCCGATGCGCGGGCGCGCGCGACGAGTGCCTGCGGGCTGCTTCCCGATGCCGCTGTCGCGACCGCGGTCACGGAGTACGTGAAGCTCGCGTCACCGACGCCGCAGCGCTTTCTTTTCGCCGCGACCACCGATTCGGGACTTCCGGATCCGGCCGTCGTCGCGCTGCAGAACAAGGGTCCCACATACTTCTATCCGCCCGACACGGCGCAACGCCGCAAGGTACGCGAGCTGTTGTCGTCGGTCGGCAGCTATGCCACCCTGCTCGTCGTGCGGCGATCCGCTCCCGCGCCCGTGGATTCGCAGGCCGTGGTGCGGCTCGGCGGACACTACGTGGGCGGTGATCACGATGGCATCGCGGCACCCTCCCGCGCCCTGCACTTCACCTGCTCGGCGCGGACGCGGCAGTGGCGCTTCATGCGGGCGGAGGAGGAACGCCAGTCGTGAGCTCCATGACGGTCACCGCCGACCGGCATCCGGTCGCGCGCGGACCGGCGAGTGAGGCACCGGCTGCACCGGCGACGCGCGAGCGGCTGCTGTCGCTCGACGTGTTCCGCGGCATGACCATCGCGGCGATGTTGCTCGTCAACAATCCGGGAAGCTGGGGCGCGATCTACCCGCCGCTGCGCCATGCAGAGTGGCACGGCTGGACCCCCACAGACCTCATCTTCCCCTTCTTTCTGTTCATCGTCGGGATCACAACGCACCTGTCGCTCGCGGCACGGCGCGCGGCCGGTACGAACGACGGGCTGCTCGTCAGGCAGATCCTGCGGCGCGGTGCACTCATCTTCGTGCTCGGCGTTCTCCTCAACGCCTTTCCGTTCTTCACCTGGCTGCCGGTCGCGGGCGATCCCGACGCCGGCGTCTGGACACGCATCGTCGACCGCTTTGCGCACCTTCGCATTCCCGGCGTATTGCAGCGCATCGGCATCGCGTACGCGTGCGCGGCACTGCTGTCCCTCCGGACCACGTTGAGACAGCAGGTGACTATCGTGGCAACCCTGCTGCTCGGCTACTGGGTCATCATGACCGCGCTTCCCGTTCCGGATCACGGCTACCCGGGAGCGCTCGTGCTGCATCAGCCGGGAATGACGATGGC
>JANNOC010000424.1:0-2713 GCA_031398865.1 Gemmatimonadota bacterium
CTCATCGCCTTGCGCCGCCCGTGTCGAGGCTGATAGACGCCGGGAACCTTGACCGTGGCGGGGCTAGCGTTATCGGACTAAGGTACCAGTCGCACGGCAATCCCGTGAAAGTCACTCTTCGGATTGCCCTTCGCAGGTTCCAGCAGGCGCACCTGACGCCGTGTGCGCACGTCGAACACGGCTACTCCCGGCGTCTCGCCGACGGCTAGATGGGGCATCGTCACGGGGTTCGGTCCACGCAGCGTGAAGAAAGCAAAGCGGCTGTCAGGGGACATCGCCACGATGTCCGGAGTCTTCCCGACGAACGGGATCTCCGACATCACCTCCAGGGTGCGAGGATTCACCACGATCGCGTTGCTGGTGACTCGGTTGACGATCCAGTATTCGCTCCCGTCCGGCGTCACGCGCGAGCCGTGGGCGTCATGTCCGCGCGATTCGCCACGGTGGACGGGACGTCTCGTGCGCGTATCCACGCTGTGCCATACGCCGATGCCGCGGTCACCTCCGACCAGATACATGTGGGTGCCATCCGGGGACAGAATCGTTCCGCAGTTGGCGTCGAGCTCGCGAGGCGGGAAAGCCTCGAGCAGGCGAAACGCGCGCGTATCGAGGACGACGGTGCCGCCCTCGTCCAGTCCCGGCCCAAGTGTCACGTAAGCCTGTCGGCCATCGCCTGTAAAGGCGAGACACACGGCGCCGCCCGTATCCTTGAACTCCGCCTTACGCCCGACGAACACGGGATCCTCCGCGAGGACGAGCTGGCGACCGATCGTGAACCGCTCGTTCGCAATGTCTACGTTTATCTCCACCAGCTTTCCATCCCAGGGCGCGTTCGCGGCACCGATGACCGAGACGATCACCGTGCGATCATCGGGGGAGATCGCGGCGTGATGCGTACGCGGTCCCGTGGGCAGCATCGCCACGACCTGGCGGTCGGCCGCGCGGATCACGGCGACATCGCCGGTAGCCGGAGCCGCCACGAACGCGAACTTCTGGTCGGATGTGAACTCCAGCATGTGCGGAACGCGCATCCCGCGCGCGCCCAGGTCGATGCGTCCCGACTCATTCAGCGACGAATCGAAAATGTGGACGATGTTTGTTCCCTGATCCATCGCCCAGATCTCGTAGTCGCGGAACGCGGGCGCACGAGACGTGAGGCGGGGCGCGCACGCGAATAAAATGAGTGTCAGCGCAATGGCACGCGCGGGACTCACCGACGTTAGGCGCCGAGGGAGGAGTTTGGCAGATTGCATGGAAGCCTCGATTAGTGGGTCGATCAGCCGACGGCCATGACATCCGTGAAGCCCAGGCTGTATGACTGGGCTGGCCCTCGGTTCTGCCATGGATTTGGCATCGTCAACGCATCAGCAAAGTCGTGATGATCGACCCGACCAGTGCACCCAGACCGGCGCCCGCCCCGATGAGAGTCGCATACACGCGCGTGCGCGCCCTACTAGCCCCGGCGTCGCGCGCCGCAGCAAGCCAGACCTCTGCGACGTGGAACGTTCTCGTGTCACCCCAGCCATCGCTCAGCTTGACGCGGTGCTTGACGGCGTCGTAGGCCACAACTGTACAGGTCCACGGCCCCCACCACGGCCAGTTGCAGACGACCCTCTCGCCTGGGATAAACGTGCAAGGTCTCAGCTGATCGAGCGTGACGAGATGTTCGCTCCCTCGCAGGAACCGCACGCGAACGCCCTCTGTCGAGACTGATACCACCTCGGCGACATAGTACTTGGCGTCCGCGGATCTCGCAAACGCCAGGGTTCCGACCGCGGGCGGCGTCGCAGGAAGAGCGAAGCGCTCTCGAAGTGCGCGTTCGACGGCAGGCCGCGCGAGACCCACCTCTTCGGCAGCCCCAATCACGGTTTCGATCTCGGCGCTCATCTCGTCGTCATGCCGCGATGCGCGTTGAATCTCTTCGGCACGCGCGAGCACGTCGCGCAACTCGTCGTCCGTCAGTCGCACTGAGGTCGCTCGCGGTCTACGACCATTCTCTAACCAGCCGTGTCAAGCTCATGCTGGGCGCGAACTGCGGGTGTCTGGGGCGTCAGGGGTAGTTCACCCGCCAGTCCACAGACAGCTCGGTCTTGTCCCAACCCATCTTCAACACACCACGCGCGGGCTGATCGGCCGCGGGAACCAGCCAGATGCTGAACGTCTCCAAGGGCTCCGCCAGCGTGCGGCTGCGCAGATCCACGCGCGCGAGATCCATCGACGCATCGTACTCTGTGCCCCACTGCCCCGTCTGCCTGTTGATGATGAGCTTCCAGCCGGAGCGTGTCGGCAGAGAGTAGAGCGTGTACACGCCGCGCTTCACAAGCGTGCCGCCGATCATCACGTCCACGTCCGTTGTCATTTGCGTCGCGAGATTGGCTCCACTCCGCCACACCGAATCCATCGGCACAACGGTGCCGAAAACGACACGACCGCGGGCGTGCGGCTGCCCGTACACGATCTCTAATTTCGCCGGTCCGGCGAGTCCCCCCGCCCCTCCCATCCATCGGCCGCCAATGAGTCGGCCGGGAAACACCACGGCGACGCTGGCGAGTGTGCTTGCCGCGGCGCGCGGCATGGGGGGAGGCTGCGGTGCCGCCGCCGGCTGCTGCCCCGTTGGCGAGGTCTGAGCGCTCAGAAAGGAGGCGAACAGAACAACCGCGCTGGCCCCGGCTCGAATGGCTCTCATCGTTGTACTCGCGTAAGGGTTACTGAC
>JANNOC010000475.1:0-2481 GCA_031398865.1 Gemmatimonadota bacterium
CGCCTGGAATTCCTTGTCGCCCATCGACTTGGACAGCGTCGCTTCCATCGCGGCGAGATTCGGTAGCGTCAACTCCAGAACTAACGTGTAGAACGGACCGGTGAGGTCCGTGAACAGGCGCTGATTCACGTCCACGCCCAGACGCTTCTGGATCGCGACGCCCTCCTTCAGTGCCGCGACGGCCTCCCGCGCTTTGCCGAACTTCAGTTGGAACACATTGCGAACGAGAATCATGAGTCACTCCACTCAATGTACGACTGGTTGAAGAAGACCTACCCCATCCCCTCTTCGCCGATCCGCGTGGTCGGAGACGGCGAAGCGGATGCCAGGAATCAGAGGCAGGCGTTTGGATTATATGGGCTGCCCGGAGGCGACCACTCCTGGGTGACGGCCAAGTGGCGACCGATACCCGGTCCGCCCCCCCCCAGGGAGCAGGCTATACTCGTCAGATGATCAATGTGTCAGAAACGGCGGCGTCTAAAATCAGCGAACTGCTCATTGAGGAACAGAAGAGCGGTGGCGGACTGCGTGTGTACGTCCAAGGCGGCGGTTGTTCGGGCTTTCAGTACGGGATGATGATCGAAGAGAACGGAGAGGGTACAGGCGATCAAGTATTCGAGTCGCATGGGATCAAGTTATTCGTCGATCCGATCAGCATTCAATATCTGAAGAACGCCGAGGTTGACTTCGTGGACACCGTCACGGGCGGTGGCTTCACGATCAAGAACCCGAACGCCAAATCGACGTGTGGCTGCGGGTCGTCGTTCTCCACCGAATAGACGCGTGTGGCCACCGACAGCGTCCTAGCCCTTCGACGATTCTCACTCTTCTCGTCGCGTAAGAGCGCCGCGTCGCTTCCGGGCCAGTGGTATCTGTGCTACGAATGCCACACCTGCCAGCAGTCGATTCCGGTGCTGGCGTGCGACGAGCGGACTTCGATTTCGCTGAGCGGGGGTGGAACGATGATGATGCCGTGTCCGCATTGCGAAGCGAAACACCCGTACCGGGTGCAGGAGTTGCGGAAAGTGCAGACGCCGAACACGCATTGAAGCCGCCCTCGTGGTCGCGTGCCGGGCGCTAAAGCCAACGGTGCCGTGAGCATACGCGCGGCGCGCAGAGGACGGACGATGTCAAATCCTCCCTGACGGGCTTATGTTTACGAATCCTGACCAGCGAACACACAACGAATACCGTCGTACGGCCCCGCCGAATCCGCGCGTAAGCCGGCCCATCAACTGGGTTTCCCGCGCGGTTTGAACGAGCGGAGGCGCCGCTTGGCGGTCGTGGACACGATCCGGTTGACGAGCGTGGTCGGCATGTCGAGGTCCGCCTTCATCCGCCGGCCCCGTTCCGTGGCCGGCGCGTCCGGCTCGACCCGGTCACCGGCCGCGCGCGCGCGCTCGCGCGCCACCGCTTGCGCCACGTGCGTGCCGGTTAGCCGGGCCTTCGCCAGTTCCGGATAGCAGAAGTCGAAGATGTCGGCTTCCATGTCCTCCCCCAACCCGTCGAGGGCCAACTCGCCGTCATCGGTCAGCGCGAAGTGCACCTGGGCGTCAGACAGCTCGATGATCGGGCAGCCTTCGGCGTTCGCGACCTCATCCAGTCTCTCGACTGCGGCGGCTTTGCTGCGAGCCACCACGAGGGAGCAGTCGCCGTTCGGCCATCGGCACAGAAAGACGCGCACGGCGGGGAGATTACCATGACCATCGCCCCGTGACGGCCGGTCTGGGACGCGCCGATTCGGTGAAGCTGTCGGCAACGGACATGGAGGCCGTCGTCGATGCCGAAGTCACACCCCGGGAAGAAGAGAAGAGCGCCCAAGCGCGTCCTCGCGCTCCCCGATCTCGAGCAGGCCAAGTCGGCCGTCATCAACAGCCTGAGTTCGACGAGCGGCCAGCGCACGTACGACCACGCGATCACGGAGTTCGTCAGCTGGTACTGCTCAGAGCCGCGTCTGGCGTTCAATCGGACCGTGGTCCTCCGCTACCGGATTCACCTCGAACAACAGCACTACGCACCGGCGACGATTAACCTCCGGCTGGCCGCCGTCCGACGCGTTGCCTACGAGGCGTCCGATGCCGGGCTGCTGAGCCCGGAGTTGGCGGCGGGGATTCGGCGTGTGAAGGGCGTCCGCCGCCTCGGGGTGCGCCTGGGTAATTGGCTCACGCCGGACCAGGGGCGGCGGCTCCTCGCCTACGAGCGTCCGCCTACGTTCCGTGCCGTGCGCGAGCACGCGATGCTGGCGATGCTCATCGGCTGCGGCCTGCGCCGCGGGGAACTGCTCGCCTTGACCCTCGAGTCGCTCCAACAGCGGGAGGACCATTGGGTGATTGCGGATCTCGTCGGGAAGAGCGGCCACGTGCGGACCGTCCCGGTTCCGGCTTGGGTGAAGGAGGCGGTGGACGCGTGGACTGTCGCCGCCGGCATCGTGCGAGGGCGTGTGTTCCTCGCCATCAACAAGGCGGGCAAGGTGTGGGGCGA
>JANNOC010000483.1:0-8263 GCA_031398865.1 Gemmatimonadota bacterium
ATGTAAAATTGGCCGGAGGAAAAATGGCAGAACTTTCGTTTAAATATAAAGTGACATATCCAACGGGGAATGAGGTTTATTTGGAGTAGCGAATTAATTAATAAAAAGATGAACAGTCGGGCGACTAGCTTTTTTTTATCCTAGTGCAATTGCAACAATAGCAAGAACAGAAAGCAGTACGCCAACCCAATTTGCCACCGCCTGCGCCAGCGCGGGGCCGAAGTACTTCCCCTCCCCGATGGCAACGAGCCTGCGCCGCGAGGCCCGGAGCGCGATCTCGACGCGCCGCGCAGGGCCGTCCGACTCGAATCGGATGACCGCGTCCCCGGCGCGGCTCAGCCGTAGCGCCAGCTTCTCCACCGCGCGCACCGCCCGCTGACGCATCCGGTCCGACACCACGGCATGGTGCGAGTGAAAAACGATCTCCACAGACTATCCTCCTGACGACAGCGTTACGAGATGCGCCTCCGTCTCCTGTGCCGCGCGCTCCCAGGTAAAACCTTCTGCGAACGCGCGGCCTGCGCGCCCCATGGTGCGCACCAGGGTTGCCGACGCCGCGAGACGACCCATGGCCGACGACAGTGCCACAATGTCGCCGTGCGGGACGAGAAAGCCTGTCACGCCATCGCGCACGGAATCCCGCAAACCCGGCGAGTTCGACGCGACGACCGGCGTCCCGCAGGCCGCCGCCTCGAGATTGGTGATCCCCCAGCCTTCCTTGGGTGATGCAAGCACCAGTCCCCACGCGCGCCGCATCAGCGAGCGCTTGTCGTCCTCGGAGACGAATCCAAGAAACCGCACGCGCTCGGAAAGAGCAAGCGAATGGACCAGCGACTCGAGTGCTGGACGATAGTCGCCCACTCCCGCGATCTCGAGACGCGCCGACGCATGCGCGAGCGCGGCAAACGCACGGATGACGAGATCCACTCCCTTGTACCGCTTGAGACGACCGAGATAGACGAAGAGCGGCGCCTCGGAACGCGACGATTCATCTGGAGTGAGCGTCTCGGTATCCACCCCCTGATGGATGACGCGAATGTTGGCGCGCGGGATTCCGCGCTCCACGAGATCGTCCGCCGTGCTCTGACTCACCGCCTGGAACGGGATGTGGCGGTACAGTGGGCCCAGTGGGCGCTCCGCCATCCAGACAGCGAGCGCCACGGGCAGTGATGCTTCGCGGAAGATGGTGTCGCCAAAGAGGTGATGCACCAGCCCCACGACGCGGCGCGCGCCCCCCCCCCAGAGCGGCGTCATGAGCGGGATCTTGTTGAGATCCTCCACGAGCACGTCGTGCGGCATGCGCGCCAGCGCCTGGCGATAGTACCGATGCGCCAGCAGGGCAAACGTCATGCGCGTCCCGACCCGATGAATGTCGATGTTGTCGAGACGCGTGCGCGACGCCGCGCCAGCGAAACCGGAGCACAGCAGCGTCACCTCGTGGCGGCGCGCGATCCGGCCGAAGACTTCATGAAGATGCACTTCAGCGCCACCGGCTTGCGGACTCTCGCGGTCCTGCCAGTTGACAACCAGAATCCGCACTAGAGCCGGCCCATGCGCCGCGCGAGCGCATCCAGCACTCCGTTCACGAAGCGCGCGGCGTCGGCGCTGCCGTAGCGTTCCGCCAGCCGAACACTTTCCTGAATGACGACCCGCGGCGGCGTCTCGCCGGCAGACAGCTCCGCCGCGGCGAGCCGCAGGACGGACCGCTCGATCGCACCCAGACGTTCGAGCCGCCAGTTGGTCGTCACCTCCGCGAGCTCCGCGTCCAGCGTGTCGTGCGAGGTCGCGACGATGTGGACGAGGACGTCCGCAAGCCGGCGTTCCTCCGCAGGCACCGCAAGATCATCCCAGAGCCGCGATGCCACCCGGTCGAGCTCCTCGGAGTCGCGAACGTCCCACGCGTACAGCGCCTGCAGCGCCCGCGCGCGGGCGCGCGTTTCAACTCGCGCCCGTGACATCATCGGCGTCGTGGCCTTCTGTACCCGCCTCGAGCATGTCGAAGAGATCGGCCATCTCGAGCGCGGCCACGGCCGCGTCCCACCCCTTGTTGCCATGTTCGCCGCCGGCGCGCGCTTCCGCCTGCGACATGTTGTCGCAGGTGAGGAGGCCGAAGCCGATCGGCACGTCGAACTCCGCCGACGCATCCGCGAGTCCCCGGCATGCTTCGCCCGCCACGTACTCGAAGTGCGGGGTGTCTCCCCGTATCACCGCGCCCAGCGCGATGAGGGCGTGATAGCGCTCGCTCGCGAGCAGCCGCCGCGCCGCGGCGGGAAGCTCCCACGCGCCGGGCACCCAGACGACATCCACATCATCGAAACGGGCGCCATGCCGAAGGCACGCGTCCATCGCGCCCTCCACCAGACGTTGCGTGATGCTCTCGTTGAAGCGGCTGGCGACGACGGCAAAGCGCCGCCCGCGCCCGGACGGTGCGGCGGAGAATTCCGGCATCAGGACAGAAGGAGGTGACCGAGCTTCGCGCGCTTGGTCTCGATGTAACCCGCGCTCTCGGCGGAGTCCGGCGCGACGATGCGCACGCCGTCCACCACGCGCAGGCCATACCCCTCGAGCCCGACGAGCTTGCGGGGGTTGTTGGTCAACACGCGAATGGAGGTGAGTCCGAGGTCGAGCAGAATCTGCGCGCCGATGCCGTAGTTGCGCAGATCGGGCTTGAAGCCGAGCCGCTCGTTCGCCTCCACGGTGTCCGCGCCGGCGTCCTGCAGTTCGTACGCCTTGAGCTTGTTGAGCAGACCAATGCCCCGCCCTTCCTGATCCAGGTAAACGACAACGCCGCGCCCTTCGCGCGCGATCATGTCCATCGCGGAATGCAGCTGCCAGCCGCAGTCGCACCGGCGCGAGTGGAACACATCGCCTGTGAGACATTTCGAGTGCATGCGCACCAGCACGCCCTCATGGCCTTCCACGTCGCCGCAGACGAGCGCGACATGCTCGTGGTCGTCCACGTCGCTGCGATAGCCGACGATGCGCCACGGCCCGTGGTCGGTGGGCAGACGCGCCTCCGCCACGCGGTGGACCAGGCGCTCCTTCTGCAGGCGATAGGCGACGAGCTGCCCCACGGTGATGAACGTCAGCTCGTGTTCGGCCGCGAAGCGTTCCAGCTCCGGGCGCTGCGCCACGGTGCCGTCGTCGGTGAGGATCTCGCAGATGACACCAGCCGGGTACAGACCCGCCAGGCGCGCGAGATCCACCGCCGCTTCGGTGTGGCCCACGCGCTGCAGCACGCCGCCGGCGCGCGCGCGCAGGGGGAAAATATGTCCCGGGCGCAGCAGGTCGCCCGGTACGGTAGCAGGATCCACGGCCACCTGAATGGTCTGCGCGCGGTCCTGCGCACTGATCCCTGTCGTGACGCCGAAGCGCGGCGCGGCATCGATGGGCACGGTAAACGCGGTGCGCATCGCTTCCGAGTTGGCTTCCGTGCTCATGGCCAGGCCCAGCTCTAACTGATCGCAGCGCTCGGGCGGCAGCGCCAGGCAAATGAGACCGCCGGCGCGCTTGATCATGAAGTTGATCATCTGCGGCGTGACGAGCTGCGCCGCGCATATCAGATCCCCTTCGTTCTCGCGATCCTCATCATCCGCGACCACGACGAACTTGCCCGCGCACAGCGCGGCAATGGCGTCGTCCACCGATCCGAAGTTCATGTCTGCATCCTGGGAAACTCGCCGAGCGACCGCTCGAAGTACGGCGCCGCCATGCGCTGCACGTACTTGCCGATCACATCCGCTTCGATATTGACCTGCACCCCGACGCGCAACGCACCGAGCGTCGTATGTCGCAACGTATACTCGATCAGGGCCACCTGCACGACATTCGGTGCGGGCAGCTCGTTGATCGTCAGGCTGACGCCGTCCACCGCGATGGATCCGTGGGGGACGGCGAGGTCGGCGACCCACGGCGTTACGGTCAGATCCACCACGCGCGCGTCGCCCGCACTATGAACGTCCGACACTGCTCCCACGTCGTCCACATGCCCCTGCACGAGATGTCCGCCGAGCCGATCCCCGGCCCGCAGCGCACGCTCGAGATTCACGCGTCGGCCGACGGTCCAGCCGCCCAGCGTCGTGCGGGCGAGCGAGGTCGTGACGGCGGCCGCCGTGAACCATCCGGCCTCACACTCGCGCACCGTCAGGCACGCGCCGTCGAGCGCGATGCTCTCACCCGCGCGCAGATCGCCGTAACGACAGCGGATGCGAAACTCGCGCCCAGCGGCCGTGGTAGCGACCTGCTCGATGATGCCTACGTCGTCAACCAGTCCGGTGAACATTACAGCGCCGTGAGAGCATATACCGACATGAGGTCATCGCCCAGGCGCGCGCGCTGGACAACGGGGAGTCGCCGTCCGTCGCGCGCCAGCGCGGGCGGCGCGAACGCGAACGCATTGAGCGCGCCCGCGCCGAGGATGACCGGCGCCTGAAAGATAACCAATCGATCGACGAGCGCGTCCGCCAGCAGCGCCCCGGCGAGTGTTGCACCGCCCTCCACCAGGAGCGACCTGACGTCGTATGGCGCGCCGCGCAGCGCGCGCAGCGCAGCGCCGAGCGTCGAAGCGCGAATGACCTGAATTCCGGCCTGCCTGAACGCGCGCACGTGTGCGTCTTCCGGCGATTCGGTCACCACAATGACAGGCGTCTCGCGCGCGGTGCGGGCGAGCGTGCCGTCCAGTGGCAGCCGGCCGTGACGATCGAACACCACGCGCAGCGGAGCGCGGCGCGGCGGCCGTTTCCCTCGCGCCGTCAGGCGCGGGTCATCGGCGAGCGCCGTGCCGACGCCGACCGCGATCGCGTCCGCTCCGGCCCGGAGGTGATGCACGACTTGCCGCGATCGCTCGCCGCTGAGCCAACCCGGCGTGCGCCGATGGTCCGCGATGGCCCCGTCCAGCGACGTCGCGAGCTTCAGCGTCACCCATGGGCGATCGGCGCCGAGGGCGAACAGAAACGCGGCGTTCAATTCGCGCGCCGCATCCGCGTCGATGCCGACGTCGTAGGCCACACCCGCCCGGCGAAGCGCGGCTCCACCACCAGCGGCGACGGGATTCGGATCGGCGACGGCGGCAACCACGCGTGTCACCCCCGGCGGCGACGAGCGCTTCACTACAGGGCGGTGTCTTGCCGGCATGCGCGCAGGGCTCGAGCGTCACGTAGGCCGTCGCGCCGCGCGCCCGAGGTCCCGCGCGCGCGAGAGCGATGACTTCCGCGTGCGGCGCGCCGAACTCTCGATGATACCCTTCGCCGACAATCTCCCCCGCGCGCACCAGCACCGCTCCCACCATCGGATTGGGCGCCGTGCGCCCCCACCCGCGCCGGGCCAGAGTCAACGCGCGCCGCATGTAGGCGCCGTCACCCGCCGGATCCGGGCGGCGCGGGTCGTCTCCGATGCTCACGTCGCTAGATCCCCGCGCGCAGGCCCAGCGACGCGTAGTAGCGCGTATCCGTGGGCAATTCCCCGTCAAACGTGTTGAACGTGGGAATTCGTCCGCCGCGCACCATGCCGACCTCGCCCGCCACCGTGACACTGCCCAGTCGCGCGCTGCCGTCCACGAAGAGATTCGTGCGGCGCGCCTTTCCGGCGAAGCGGTACACGCGTTCCGCACGACAGCGATCGGGAGCGCAGTCCGGGGGCTCCAGGAGTGAGAGGAAGAGCGTGCCTCCGGAACGATAGCTGTCCTGTCCCGCGCCGACGGCCGCTGTCATTCGCCCCACACTCTTGCTCGCGACGACACGCCAGGCCGCCGTGCGAATGGCGAGAGCATTGACCGCCAGCGTGTCGTTGCTGGTAATGGCGATGAGATTGGTCCTGGGCAGATCGCGGCGGAGGTAGCTGACCACAACGGACGGTGCGCCGCGCGATTCTTCCAGCAGCCCGAGCCGCGCGCCGATGCCCAAAGCCGTGGCGGAGCCGGGCGTTTCGACCTGGAGACGCCGGTCGCCGCTCTGGTAGTTCGGCAGATACGATGCGCTCACCAGCAGATCCAGCGCCGCGACGCGCGCGCCGCCCAGCGCCGTGCCCGCGAACAACCCCAGCGCGGCATCCAGTGCGGGCAGCCCGAAGAGGGATCGCGCCACGGGAAAGTCCGAGGTCACGGCGGCGCCCGCGCGCGGCGCGCGCTGGTCCACCTTGGGAAAACTGCCCCGGATCGCCGTCGCGCGCACACCCACGGAATACCGAGGAAACCCTCCCAACGTGCCGGCCATGCCTAACGTGGCATTTCCGCCGCCCACGACGAGCGCGAGCTGCGGCGACATGAACTCGAAGACATCCGTCGCCTTCTGGCAGGCGTCCTCGATTCGGTTGTCGCCCCCCAAGCACTGCGCGCTCACCCGCTGCGCCGCCAACGGCGGGACAAGGATCAGCGCCCAGACCGCCACGACGACTCCACGCAGCCACCGCACTAGCGGTCAGCCGATCGCAGGTGCACTCGCCCGCTTCCGGCAGCAACGTGTCCGACGACCCAGCTCGGAACGTTTGCCGCCTCCGCGCTCGCGCGCACCGCATCCGCGTCGGCCGCGTCCGCGATGACCACCATGCCGACGCCCATGTTGAACGCGCGGAACATCTCGTATCTCGGCACCTGCCCCGCGCGCTCGAGCGCGAGGAATACATCCGGGATGTTCCAGCTTCCGGTGTCCATCACCGCGTCCAGCGACGGCGGGAGCACGCGAGCGAGATTTCCCGGAAGCCCGCCGCCGGTGATGTGCGCCATGGCATGCACGCGATCGAGCACGGGTGCGAGTGCCGCGAGGTACGAGCGATGGATGCGCAGCAGCACGCTCGCGACGGTCTCCTCGGCGGCGAGACCCGGGAAACGGTCGTCAGACGCGAGTTGCATGCGCTCGCTGACGATGCGGCGCGCGAGGGAATACCCGTTGGTGTGCAATCCCGTGCTCTCGAGCGCGATGAGCACATCGCCCGCCTGCACGCGATCGGAACCGAGCACCCGATCCTCCTCGACGAGTCCCACCACGAAGCCTGCGAGGTCGTAGTCCGGCGGGCTGTACACACCTGGCATCTCCGCCGTCTCGCCACCGAGGAGCGCACAGCCGTTCTCGCGGCAGCCAGCGGCGACCCCGGACACAATCGCCTGCACCACAGCCGGTTCCAGAACTCCGAACGCCACGTAGTCCAGAAAGAACAGTGGCGTCGCACCCTGCACCAGGATGTCGTTGACGCAGTGGTTCACGAGATCGTGTCCGATCGTCTCGTGCCGGCCCGCGTCGATCGCGACCTTGATCTTGGTGCCCACGCCGTCGGCGCTGGCGACGAGCAGCGGTCGTCGCGCACCCTCGGGCACCCGAAACATGCCCCCGAAACCGCCGAACGCTCCGCGCGTTCCCGCTGTGAACGTGGACTCGACCAGCCGCCGGATGCGCTGCTTCGCCTCGTCGGCGGCCTCGATGTCCACACCCGCGCTGCGATAGTCGAGCGGCGGGCCCGCGGTCACGCCGGGATATCCTGCTCGAACGCGACGAGCCGATGAAACTGGCGCACGCGCTCCCGGATGTCCCGGTCGGTGATCTCCAGGAGGCGCTCGATGGAAAATTTCTCGACGGCGAAGGAGCCCATCGCGGACCCGTACACGACGGCGCGGCGCAGATTCGCGTCGCTGAGGTCGCCGGTCTTCGCCAGCCATCCGATGAAGCCGCCGGCAAAGGCATCCCCCGCGCCCGTGGGATCGAACACCGATTCAAGGGGATAGGCGGGCGCGAAGAAAATGGAATTCGCGGTAAACATGAACGCCCCGTGCTCGCCCTTCTTGATCAGCACCGTCTTCGGGCCCCGCTCCATGATCCACCGCGCCGCCTGCAACACATTGGATTTCTCGGTGAGCTGGCGCGCCTCACTGTCATTCAGCGTCACGAGATCCACGTGCGTGAGCAGCTCCAGCAGCTCCGGGCGGCGGCTCTCGATCCAGAAGTTCATCGTGTCGCACGCCACCAGCCGCGGACGCTCGACCTGACGCAGGACATCGAGCTGCAGGCGCGGATCAATGTTCGCGAGAAAGACGAACGCGGGGCGTTTGAACTGCGCTGGAATCTTTGGCGCGAAGTGTGAGAACACGCCGAGGTGCGTCTCGAGCGTCTCCGCGGAGTTCAGGTCGTGCCGGTATCGGCCGCGCCAGCGGAAGGATTTTCCCTCGGCGCGTTCGAGACCGGCGAGATCCACGCCCCGCGCCGCCGCGAGCGCGTCCAGCTTCGCGACGGGATAGTCGCTGCCCACGACGCCCACGAGCTGCACTGGCGTGAAGTGG
>JANNOC010000520.1:0-7447 GCA_031398865.1 Gemmatimonadota bacterium
GCTCGCTGCGGAGCTCGATGCCGACTCGGTGCTGGTCTTCGGCGACAGCGTCCGACCTTCCGCACCGACGGCGACGGCGCTGCCGGCGTCGGCGCGCGATGCGGCGTCGTGGGTGCGGCCCGCGGTCGAGCGCGCCATCGCTCGTGGGCGGGCGCTCGTGGTGCTGACGGATGGCCTGCTGGACGACGCGGCGGCGCTGGGCGAGCTGCCATCAGGGTCACGCGTCGAGATCGTGTCGTCAGCGCGCGCGCGCGCGGGTCCGGATGCCGCGGTGTCGGCGGTCGAGGCCCCGCGGGTCGCGGTCGGCGGCGACAGCATCGAGATCCGCGCGACGATCGTGGCGGATACGGCCGGGGCACCGGCTGGCACCGTGGCAGCGACCCTCGACGGGGTTCCATTGGCGTTCGCGCCGCTGTCGTCGCTGGGTGCGTGGGGGGAGGCGCTGGTGACTCTCCGGGTGGTGGCTCCGCGCGGCGCAACGGGTCGGTCCGCGCTGCTGCGCGTGGCGGTGCGCGTGCCGGGCGACCTCGAGGCGCGCAACGATACCGTTACTGTGACACTGGAAATCGCTCCCGCTGCCGGGGCCGTGGTGCTGTCGACCTCTCCGGACCAGGACGTGCGCTTTGCGCTCGCGCTGCTGCGCGGGACGCTCGCGCTGCCAGCGCGCGCGTTTCTTCAGATCGCGCGTGATGAATGGCGAGCCGAGGGGTCGTTGTCGAAGCTTTCGGAAGCCGATGTGCGCCGAGCCGTGGAGAGAGCGCCGCTGATCATGCTGCACGGTGATACCAGCGTCTTCGGTCCGCCGGCCAGGCTTGGCCGATTGCGTGCTCCGCTCGTGCTCATGCCGATGCCATCTGAGCAGGAGGGCGCGACGGATTGGTACGCGTCCGCCCCATCGGACGCGTCGCCATTATCGCCGGCGCTGTCCGGCATCGTCTGGGACAGCCTGCCGCCGGTGTCGCTCACCGTTTCGGATCCTGCTTCCGGAGCGGCAGCGAATGTTGCACGAGCGCCGAGTCGCGGTGCGGAATGGGTTGCACTGGACGCGCGAGCGGGTCGCCGCGGTGCGGGGCGCGCGATTGTGAGTGGTCGCTCACTGCCGCGTCGAACCGTTGTCGTTGCCGCATCAGGGTTTTGGCGCTGGCAGTTTCGAGGCGGGCACAGCGCGGACACTTTTGCGGCGCTGTGGGGCGGCATTTTCGATTGGCTGGCGGAAGAACGCGCGGATGCCCGCGCGGCGTTGCCGACAGGCGAGGGGGGCGCGTTGCGGGCGGGCGATCCCGTGCAATGGCGACGTGCCGGTAGCGACGACTCCGTCGTTCGGATGACGGTCATTCCACGCGGCCGCGCGGCCGCGCGTGCAGAATCCGTGTCGCTCCGATTCACGGCCGGCGTCAACGTTGCGTCGGGACCAGCGCTCGCGGCGGGGATCTACGACGTGACCATGCCGGGCGGGACAGCCGTGTTGGCGGTGAATGCGTCGCGCGAGTGGCTGCCACGGCGCGCGACCGTCCGCGCCGGTCCTGTGGGGTCAGGCGCGCCACCGCCCGCGGGAGCCGCACCGCGCTTGCGGGGTAGCGTGTGGCCATTTGCGCTTGTGCTCGCGTTGCTGTGTGCGGAGTGGATCTGGCGCCGACGCATCGGACTGCGCTAGAGCGCGCGGAGGAACTCCGGTCCGGGGCGTTTTGAGTACACCTCGATCGCGCGCGACAGGGTGCGCAGCGACCAATAGCCGGCGGCAAGCAGGAAAAGTGCGAGGGCCACAATCGTGCCCGCGGGTGCCCACACCTGTCCCACGAACCAGCGCAGCGCGGCCGCGGGATCCGGTAGCAGGCGCTCGAGAATCGGCCCCAGGATAAAGATCAGCGCGAGGAACGACAGAATGGGGACGTAGCTCAACTGATCGGCTTCGTACCGCGCCAGCGCTGCGAGCAGTAACCACGCGAGCAGCGTCAAGCCGAGGGCGGCGATGCCGAAGAGCGACAGAAACACCAAGGGGCCCACCACCGTGTCCCCCACCTCCGTCGCGGCCCATGCGAAGGCGGCCGCGACCAGGATGGCAGCGGGCACGACTGTAATCGCGGCAGCAGTCATCTTGCCGGTGGCAATTGTATGTGGATGCACCGGGAGGGCGCGAACCACCTCCAGTGTCCCGTCATACTTGTCTCGCATCATCGCCACGGGCGCGATCAGGACAAAGGAAAGGCTCAACGCCGACGCGAACATTGTCGCGGTTTCGGCGGTGAAGTGCCCCGTCGCGAGCAACGCGACGGTCACCAGCGCGCCAACACCCAGTGTGCGGCGCATGACGGGGAGAAGGCAGCGCAGCTCCAGTCGCACGAGTGGGTCGTAGTGAGCGCGCGAGATCTTCATGCACCCAACCGGTCATAGAGAGCCGATGCCACCGAACCACCTGCCGCAGCCTGGCTGATCGCGCGGACGGTGGTATCAGTGTGAATTCGGCCGTCGCGGAGCGCCACCACGCGGTGCGCAATGGGCTCGATGTCTTCCAGGAGATGCGTGGAGAACACGAGTACGCGATGCGGACCAGCGGCCAGCGCCTCGCGAAGCACGGAGAGGAGCTCGCCCCGGACGAACGGATCCAATCCACTGGTCGGCTCGTCCAGAAGAAGTGTTGCAGGGCGATGCGCTTCCGCGAGGATGAAGCCGACCTTGACCGCCGTTCCGCGCGACAGGGTGTTCATCTTCGCCTTGTCGTCAACGTTCAGACGCAGGAGGAGCGCATGGGCATAGGTCTCGTCCCAGCCAGGAAAGAAGTGGGAGTGCAGGTCGAGGTGCTGGCGGACGGTCATCCATCGGTACGCGGCAGTTTCCTCCGCGAGAAATCCGATGTGCTCACGGACGGCGGGGATGACGCCGCGCATTTCAGTGGCGGCCAGCCGCAGCGACCCGCCATACCGCGGCAGACGCCCGGCCATCGCGGTCATCATCGTGGACTTGCCCGCTCCGTTCGGCCCCACAATCGCGACACGCTCACCCGCCTCAATTCGCAGCGACAAGGGTCCGAGCGTGAAGCGCGGATAAGTCACCGTGAACGCGTCGAGCTCGACGTGGGGAGAGATGTGATCGGGGAAGGAAAGCGGATTCATGATGTCATGAGCGTACGCAGAACGGCGAACGTGGTGCTCGCGATCCAGATGCCGCTCGCGGCGACAATCGCCCGACCTCGACCGACGCCGGGAAGCGGCGCCACGCGCAGGACCACGAAGGCGAACCACACTACATGCACAATCGTCAGGTGCGTGATCAGCGCGAGCCACGCGGGAGAGGACGCATCCACGAACAGATCCACTCCCAGTGGGACGCGCAAGTCCGCCGGCGTCGCAAGGCTGTCTATTCCGCGAAGCAGCAATGCCGCGGCCGTGAACAACACCGTTCCCGCGAGAATCGCCTCCCCGCGTACCAGGATCGCCAGCAACGGTCGAACGCGAACGGGAGCGTCCACAAGATTCAACAGCGACCACGCGAGCATGGCGAACATCATCCCTTTGGCCAGCGCGATCAGCGGCGTGAAGACCGCGGAGAGCCAGAGAAGGAGTATCACGCTCGATGTGACGAGGTTGGGCTCCAGAACCTGACGCAGCGCGGCCTGCAGCGGCCAGAGGCTGAGGAGATTGATCGCCGTGGCCACCAGGAGGGACCAAGTCAGCGATGGCAGCGTCACTGACCCGTCACCCAGGCGCTGCTCGGTTTGCCGCGGCGCGGAGCTCGACTCGCCCCGGCGCCCCCAATCAGTCGAGTTGTCCACCGCTTCCTCCCATCAGATCGGCGAGGTGGCGCCGAATGATCAAGTCCGAGGTTTGACCAACCGTGATCGCTCGCACGGTGTCGCTCGCGTCCACGAAGAATGTGGTCGGCACGCTTCGGACGCGGAGCTGCCGGGCGAGCGCACCGACGCTGTCCACGAGTCGGGCATGAGGCACAAGGCGAAGCGTCCGCTCGAACGACTCGCTGGCACTCGCGGACTGCGGCGTGAGCACGACCAGCATGACGCCGCCGCGGACGGTGGGCGTGCTGTTGACGACGCGCATCCAGCGAGCAAGCTCCGCATGGCAGTGCGGACAGTGTTCGCTGGCATACAACACCACCAGTCGCCGCGCCACGCCAGGTGGCGCTGCGACGCGAATCCGCGAATCCGCTGTCAGCTGGGCGAGCGGAAAGGGCGGTGTGGGAAACCGCTCAGCGCGAGCTCCAAACGCTACCAGGGCTCCTATGCTCACCGCCAGCATTGTCAGGAGCAGGATGCCGGCGACGGCGCGCATCCCGCGCTCTCGCTTCGGTGCAGACGCCGGTCCGGACGCCTGTGCGGCGCCCGGACGGCGGCTGCTGTACTCGAGTGATGTCATGTGCGGCAGACAGCACCCGTTACATGCTGTACGCAATGGCACAAATGGTGACGCAGCCGGCCACGGCGTCGGGGAGGAACGCCGCCAGGTAGAAGAGCCCGGCGACGCTCGCCCCGCCTAACCCGAGAACGGCGGCAGCGCACGCCCAGCACGCCACTTCCTGGTACCTCCCGGCGCCTTGGATGTCTTCGGGTGCAGCGGGAGTTGTGGACGGCGTCGTGTTCGGGGCGCCGACGGCGGCAAGCGCTTGGGGAAGTTCACGAACGTTTGCCGGTGACGTGGTGCCGGCGACGAGGACAGAGGCACACAGCAGCATCGCACGAGCGACGCGGGGCAAATGGTAGCGCATGAAAAGTCTCCTATGAAAAGAAGGCGATCGCAATCGAAGGTCAGCCGGCGATCGCGTCGTAACAGGTGAGTGCGCACCCAACGACAGCGATAGTGGAGCCGGGAACGTGCGCTGCGAGGAGGAGGGCCCCCGGCCCCATGGACGCGAGCGCGAGCCCGCCCGCAGCGCAGCCGATGCAGGCGAGCGCGGACCTCCACCCCAGGCCGAGGTCCGAAGAGAGTGATTCTCTTCGGGGCGAAGGAATCACTGTCAGGACGAGTGCGAACGCGAGCAGCAGGCCCGCGCCCAGCGAGCGAGTCAAAGTGATCGTGCGACGCATGACCGTTCTCCGGTGATGAGTGTGTGTGTGTGGGCAGTTTGCTGGTCAAAGGCGGGAATTGCTTCGCATCAAGGCGGCGCGCGCGCTGCCGCGGGCTCCTGCCGTTGCACGACAGACGGCGCACGCGGAGGGACCAGTAGCGCGAGCCCGTCCCAGCGTCGGCGCAGCGCGACTTCGGGAATCGCGTAGCGCCCGAGCTGCGGATCGAGTACCACGACGACACCGTGCGGCCGGCGTTCCTCGAGGACGACAAAGTGTTTGCTCGTCATGAGCGCGAGCAGCGGCACGGGACTGCGCGTGGCGAACGACGGGAATCGCGTGATCGTTGCGGGAGCTCCCAGCGCCGTCGAGGCGGCTGCCAACCGCCGCAATGACGTGCCCCGCCGCGTGGTCCCGCTCAGCGCCATCAGGACATCGGAAGGTGGCACGCGATACCCACGGAGCTGCAGCAGCATCGCGAGGGCGGCCGGCCCGCAGTCAAAGAGCTCGCGCTGCCTGACGAGTCCAACGGTATCAGCCAGCAGTGTCGCTCCCGCTCGCGTGAGTTCCCACTGCTCGCGCATCCGCGCCAAGGCCAGTGGGTCGCGCAGGACGAGCAGGAGGAGCACGCCGGAGACGGCGAGCATCGTGAGTGTGACCGCGGCGAGCAATCGCATGGACCGAACGAGCGGGAGTGGCAGGACACGGCGTGTCCAGCTTGCACGCGGCGGGGGGGGATTCCGGTGCACGCGCACAGTACCAATGACGGGCCGCGACAGCAGCACCATTTCCTCGCATCGGGGACGCGATGCGCGCGCTGACGTGCGCGGTCGGTTTGGCACACGGCCGCGGACGTGGTGCCGCCGCGTGGTATATTTCCTTGTCGATGCCGAACATCGGCACAACGACCACCGGGAGCGTGATGGCGAGAATTCTTCAGCGAGCGGGTGATGTCCCCAGCCGCTCGCTCTGGGAGCGCATCAGGGACGTCGCCCTCGCCGACGTGGCCGTGCTCGCGCGAGGCGGCGTCAGCGCGGGCTCACTCGAAGCACTCGAACAGCTGCTGCTCGAGGCGGATTTCGGGGTGTCGACGACGCTGCTGCTCGTCGGGCAGGTGGAGCGCAGCGCACAACGCGGCGTGGTGAAAACCGAAGCGGAGTTTCTGGAGGCGCTCCGCGCCTCCATCGAAAGCGCGTTGCGCACCGGGCGCAGTGATCCGGCGCTACAGGTCGCGATCAGTGGTCCCACCGTGGTCCTCGTCCTCGGCGTCAACGGAGCAGGGAAAACGACCTTCATCGGCAAGCTGGCGTCACGCTACCGCGCGCAGGGAAAGTCGGTGCTCCTCGCGGCGGCCGATACCTTTCGCGCCGGCGCGATCGATCAGCTGCGCGTGTGGGCCGACCGCACGGGTGCGCACTTCGTTGGCGGCGTCGCAAACAGTGACCCGGCCGCCGTTGCGTTCGATGCGATTGACGCAGCGGTGACGCGGCGCGTGGACGTGGTGCTCGTGGACACCGCGGGGCGATTGCACACCAGCGACAACCTCATGATGGAATTGCAGAAAGTCGCGCGCGTCATCGCGAAGCGCCTGCCCGGCGCGCCGCACGAGTCGCTGCTCGTGCTCGATGGGACGATCGGACAGAATGCCGTCGCGCAGGCGAGGACGTTTGCCGCGGCCGTCCCTGTCACGGGGCTCGTGATCACGAAGCTGGACGGCACCGCGCGCGGGGGAATCGTGGTCGCCGTCCACGACGCGCTCGATGTGCCGGTGAAATTCGTTGGCGTCGGGGAGCAGCTCGCCGATCTCGTGCCGTTCGACGCCGAGCGTTTCTCGCGCGAGCTGCTGCAACCGTGAGTGCCGAGCGCTCTCGCGGCCGGCCGCCTTCGCGTCCGAATCTCGAGACGCCCGCGCTGTACCTGAAGGGCGTGGGCCCCAAGCGCGCCGAGGCGTTGCAGCGGCTCGGCATCACCACCGCGCTCGACCTGCTGCTGCACATCCCGCATCGCTACGAGGATGCCAGCACGGTGTCGCCCATCGTGACGCTGCAAACCGGCATGGACGCGACCGTCATCGGGACGGTGATCTCCAAAGGGATCATCCCGACCCGCAAAGGACTGCGCGTCTTTCAGGCGGTCGTCCGGGACGCGAGCGGCATGATCGAGGTGTCGTGGCCCGGGCAGCCCTTCCTCGATCGCTCCATCGACAAGGGTCACCTCCTGCTCGTGTCGGGCCCGTGCCGATTCTACCACGGGCGGCAGGTGCAGCCGCGTGAGTACGTGAACTTCGGGGCAGAGGAGGACGGGGCGGGGCGGAGCAGGGGCGCGTGCTCGCGGTGTATCGCGCGACCGAGGGAATCACCGTCCGCCAGATTCGCGGGTTGATCGAGACGCACCTCGACACGCTCGTCGCCCTCGCGGAGGACTACCTGCCGG
>JANNOC010000527.1:0-1872 GCA_031398865.1 Gemmatimonadota bacterium
TCGTTCGACGAAGCGGTAAATCTTCTGGTGGATGGCGTAGGGCTGGAACGTGCCGACGCGGTGGCGGAGGTGACGCGATACACCACGTGGCCCACGCAGGCTGTCAGCTACATCGTGGGGATGCGGGAGATGGAAGCGCTACGCGATGAGGTGCGCGCGAAGGAGGGAGAGCGTTTCGATCTAGCGCGGTTTCACGATGTGCTGCTGGAGCAGGGATCGCTGCCGCCACCGCTGATGAAGCGGGCCATGATGGAAGGGATTGCGCGGGGGAAAGGGAAGGGCGAGTAATCATCGCAGGGAACGGACGTTAGCTACTAAGAACTCAGGACTAACCACTCCAGGGACTGAAGTTCCCAGTGGTTGGTCCTGAGTTGTTAGTGTTTAGTTCTCGGGCGGCTGAGTTTCTGCGTCGTCAGTTTCGGAGGCCCGCCGTGCTGCCGCGCACAAGAGCTCCCACGCTCGCGCGACGTGCTTCTGCTCGGTGCGCAGATTTCCGACCGCGATGCGCAGCGCATAGCGTTCGCGTAACACCGTGTGCGAGAGATACACCTCGCCACTCGCATTCACGCGGTCGAGGATCGCGCGGTTCCAGCGGTCCAGCGTTGCCTCTTCCACACCTGCGGGCGCGTACCGGAAGCACACCACCGAGAACGGCGCGGGCGCAAGCTGCTCCCACCCTTCCGTATCGCGCACCAACGCGGACACTTCCTGCGCCAGCGCGATATGATGGCGAACGAGCCGCGCCAATCCATCCACGCCGTACGCACGAATCACCATCCACAGCTTGAGCGCCCGGAAGCGGCGGCCGAGCTGAACGCCGTAATCCATGTAGTTCACCGCACCGCCGTCGTGTTCCGTCGTGAGAAATTCGGGCACGAGCGTGAAAGCGCGCTTCAGAATCGCGGGGTGGCGCGTGTAAAACGCGGAGAGGTCCATCGGCGTGAGCAACCATTTGTGCGGATTCACGACGAGTGAGTCTGCCTGTTCGACCCCGTCGAGCACGTGCCGCAACTCAGGAAGGATTGCGGCCACTCCGGCGTACGCGGAGTCTACGTGCAGCCACACGTGCTCGCGTCGGCAGACCTCCGCGATCGCAGGCACCGGATCCACGCTCGTGGTGCTCGTCGTCCCCACCGTCGCGACGGTCGCGATAGGCAGATATCCCGCGTCGCGGTCGCTGCGAATCGCCGCGGCCAGACGATGTACATCCATTCGGTATGCGTCGTCCACTGGCACGAGTACCACATTCTGGCGGCCGAATCCCAGCGTGATTGCGGCCTTCGCGACGGAGCTATGCGCCTGCGCCGAGGCGTACACGCGCATGACCGGCAATTCCGGGCGCCCAGCCAGGCCATGTTCGCGCACGCCCAGCTCTTCCTTCGCCTCACGCGCCGCCGCAAGCGCCAACAGCGTGGATGTCGACGCGGTGTCCGTGATCATGCCGAACCATCCGTCGCGCAGGCCGAGCATCTGCCGCAACCAGTCGAGCGTGGTCTCCTCGAGCTCGGTGACGCTCGGCGACGTCTTCCAGAGCATGCCGTTGACGTTGAGCGCCGCCGTCAACAGCTCCGCGAGAATTCCTGGTGCGGAGCTGGACGTCGCGAAGTACGCGAGAAAGCCGGGATGATTCCAGTGCGTGATCCCCGGAATGATCAGAGCATCCACGTCAGCGAGGATACTGTCGAGCGACTCGGCTTCCCGCGGCGGTGCAGCGGGGAGTGAGCGCGAAATGTCCCCGGGCTGCACCTGTGCGAGCACCGGATACTGTCCGGGATCGTTCAGATAGGCTGCGATCCAGTCCACGACGTGCCGCGCGTGCCGCGCGAACTCGGCGCCTTCGCCATCGGGCGGCGGTACAGACGTCGCGGTGAC
>JANNOC010000549.1:0-3632 GCA_031398865.1 Gemmatimonadota bacterium
ACGCTCGCCGTTGTTGCGCGCGATCGTCGCTGCTTTGCAACCATATATTCGTGATCTCACGAGAGCGCTTTATGCCCGGCTCATCGTCGCTTCCGCCCGGCGAGTTGTCCGACAAGACATCAGCCGGATGCAAGGCGTCCAGACGCATCAGGATCCATCGCGAGACCTTGAACTCGCGCCGCGTGAGCCAGCGAATCAACAGCTGCAATTGGGCTCGATGCAAACTGTGAGCATCGTCGAAGATCACCAACGGTCTGGCCGAGATTTCGCGATCTCCATCTTTGAACAAGATGGTCTCGATTACATCGAAGGGTCGATATCCTGCCACAGCATCAGCGTCAATGTCGCCCACATCCGGCGGCACTAACGACGACGATACCTTGTAGATCGCTAGCTCGACCTGCGACGCACGCTGGAGGAGCGAAGACCCATCGCGGCCACCAATTGCCACCAGCGCCGCCTCGGAACCTGCGCGCGGGGCGATCGAGATATCTTCAAGGCGCACGCCAGCCTCTGTGAGGCTACGCAACCACGCTAACACAGCCCGCGCCTGAAGAAGGGCGGTCATCAGGCCGCCCTTGAGTTCGTCGGAGTATGGAAACTCCCAGAAATCCCGATACTCCGCCTCAAGCGGTATGCGACCCCCAACCAAAACGGGCGAGTCGTCTTGAATGGCAAGACAGGCCGTCAGCGAGTCGAGCAACGGCTTGTATGTATTGAGACTGCTGTTGCGCAGCAAGGTGCGCAATGTCGGGTATAGGAACAGCCGTGCAAGTGTCGTCTTCCCGCTACCGGGCGTGCCCACGATCACCGCCAAGCGATCGTAAAGTGAACCTTCCACTGCGTGCTTCTGGAAAAACGTGGCCAGGGGCTCGGGCGTCACAACGGCCAGGAATGCCTCGTCGTCGCGAAGGTATTCCGTGGCCCGTTTCTCGAAAGGATTTGCCATAGCTCGCTAAGCGTGGCGCTGCCGACGCCGAAACAGCGGTCGCATAGCCGGCGCTTGCGGTCCGCCATCGATAGAGCTACCGTCGGTTTCAGCCCATAACAGAGCCACTGAGTTGTTAGGCGTGTTGTGGTCGAGCACGAGGGGCAAAGCACACCCGCCGTAACCGAGACCCAAGTGCTCGACGCCTCCGACATCTGTGTGAGAGGTCCGCAGCACAGGGTCGTAGTACTTGCGGGTGAGCGCCAAGAAGTCACCATGACGGCCTGGGATTCTGTCGATCGGCGTGTCAGGAGGCAACACCGTTCCAAAACTAAAGTGAATAGCCTGTGCCCAGCCGGGATCTGCCAACGCAGTACGTGCCTCATTCTCTCGCGCCCTGACTGCCTCGCACGCGGCGGCACTGCCAATGTAGTGATGAATGCACAACTGCCATCCAGGCTCCAGCGGGCCGTCGTCCCCTAGCATCTCGAGCGCGTTCGTTAGTGAATCTTTGAATCGGATCAGCTTGCCCGTCCACTTGCACTTCTCTTGGTCGAAGCGCAACAGCGACGTCCCCGTACCCATAAAGTCGTCAATCAGGTACACGATCGCGAACCGCGCCTGAGGATCCTTCAGGTCCGTGCGTAGTTTGTCCCGCAAATCTTGCCACTTGTCCTTGTCCACATGCGTAGCAACGACCAACTGCTCGTTTGTCAGCACACCGACGTTCGAATGTCGGACGATGTCGATGCGCGCACCGTCGCTAAGACCCATAAACAACGTCTGGCGCCGCAAACGTTCGACGGCTCGCGCCGCTACAGGAGTCGCGAGAACCCGGTACCTGGGGATGCTTTGCTGTTCCGCTACTCTGTTCATGAGTCGATCGCGAACGAATCGCGGGTAGAACTGCTCGACCAGGCGCTGCATCTCCGCCGTGCCGATGTACAAGAGGGTCTTCCGCAAGAACTCGTAGGCGACCCTCCGCTCAGCCCGCTGGAACTGCTGTAGCCAGGTAGCCAGGCTCTCGGTGAAGCGCATGCCCGCCTGAAAGTCCCGATAGCCGTCGTACTTCAATCGCGCCATCAGGCGCAGCCAGTCGAACTCGCGGCGAGCCTGCTCGTCTCCCCAATCGAGAATCCCACTGAGGATTCGCAGTGCAAGTTCTTGGTTCATTGCGTCACAGCCAGATCGAACTTGAGAAGGTTGGCCTCGACAGCTAGTGCTCGCAGGTAGATAAGCGTCGCCGCAACACCGCGCTGACCACGCGGGGCGAGGTTCCAACACGTAGTGGAATCTACGTTCAGTTCGTCCACACTTAGGGCGAAGGGCGTTCGTAAAAGCTCGTAGTCGTTGCCCGGCCAACGTCCACGATCTCCGATGGCCAACAGCGGTCTCTGATTCTCGCCTGCCTGAAGACGCCGGTAGAGGTTGAGCTTTGATGCATTCGGAGCCATGATGTCAACCGAATGACTTGAACGCACAATAGTCAAATTCCTCGCTCCTGCCACGAGTAGCGTCTGCTGTGCGAGATCCCAGAGTCGGCTCTCCAATGCTGGCCACCGCGCTTCAAGTGTGATTTGGTTCGGGCGATCGGTCTGATCCGCGATTTCGGCCAGCTCGGGTTGGTCGCGCAGTGCGCGGGCTGCAGCGGACACTTCATCGCAGGGTATCTGCATCGCATTTGGAACGTGGTCCTCGGAGAGCAAGCCGATATCCGCACCGTTGTAGTAGCCGATGAGCACGCGGCTCCATAGCTCAGGTGGCATGCATTGCCGCAAATCGCGCCGGACCGAAACACCGCGACCGGTCGCCACACCAATCTGGGCGCCGGACGAAGCAAGGCGGCGTAGCTCCGCAGCCACCTCTTCCATGGGTGGCGAGTACCGATTTCGCGTGTCGACCAAAGTGCCGTCATAATCAAGCAAGATGCCAGCGAATCGCGCGACCATCAATTTGCGGCGAAACGCCGCGAGGGACTCGACCCACCGCCCTAGCGTCCCCTGTTGTTGAAGCCGTTCAACCGAGAGCCCAGCCTTACGTTCGATGGCGACGGCATCCATGTCATCGAGCGAAGTTAGCCTCGTACGGCCTAGCAACTTGGTCAGCGGTAGGTGATATAGCTTTCGTCCGAAATCTGGCACGCCTGGACGACCAGGGTCCAGATCACGCGCCTCGCCGGCCCACCCAGTGATCCTCAGTGCAGCAATCAGGGAGGTGAGCATCACACTGTCCGGCGAACCAGGCAACTTCAGTCGGACCTGTGGCACGTCACTCGGAATCAGATCAAGAGTCCGCAGTGCGAGCTCCTCGTCGGTCGGGGATACGAAGGCGACCACGGCGCTCTCGTGAGAGCGCTTGGCCAACCAGTGATGACGCCCATGAGCAAAGTTCCGGTAGTCCGCGACTTGCAGATTCCCCACTGCAGCCTCGGTAAATTTCGACTCCAAGTCTATAGCCCCCACACGCGCCTGCGGTCCGTGGATCACCAGCGTCGTGGGATACTTCCAGAGTGGCTGCAGTTGCGCCTTCCACTCATCCCAGTGACGAGAATCGCTGAGTAGCGCCTGCAAGTTCGAAGCCTCGATTCCGAAGGACGAGTTGTCCCCACCGAACTCGCTTACGTAGGCTCTCACCATAAGCGTGACGAAAGCGAGTAAGGAGTTAGTAGCTAGGAACCCATCCTTGCCCGCGGGCGGTCGATGAA
>JANNOC010000568.1:0-1893 GCA_031398865.1 Gemmatimonadota bacterium
CATCCGCACGGTCCAAGAACTGTTGGGCCATCGTGACGTCCGCACGACGATGATGTATGTGGTCGTCCCAGTTATGTGCTGACGACGCAGGAGGTCGTTGATCCTCTTGGAAGATCAGTTCGAATGAAGACCACATAACCAGAAGCAGAGAATGGGCGGATTCCCAGAAAAGGAGTCCGACCATGTTTGAAGCACTCTTTCCCGGTCCGATCGCGCTCGCGCGTCATCGCAGGAGCCCACTCGCCGACGAACGCCGACAATTTCTCCGACATCTGCACGACCTCGGGTACGCGCGTCTCTCGCTCAAGGCGGTGGCCTGCGAGCTCGTGGTGATCACGCGCTATCTCGATCTGTCCGGCCGAGAGGTGCTGGAGGTGGCGGTGGTGGAGGCTGCCGCTCGGCGGTGGGCCGCCGACCAGATGCGGCGCCACCATGGCACCAATCCCGAGCTCTCCACGCGAAACTCTCGGTATTGGGCAGAGCAGTGGCTGCGATGGCTGGGGCGGTTACACGAGCGCCCGCCGGTGGCCGCGCCGCTGTTCCACCCACTGCTCGACGGCTTCAAAGCGTACATGGCGGACGAGCAAGGGCTGACGCCCCTGTCGATTCGGTCGCACGCCTGGAAGACGGAGAAGTTTCTGGCCTGGTACTGGCCGCAGGGACGCGCCATCGCGGACGTGACGATTCAGGATGTCGACGCCTTCCTGACCGTCAAGGGCCGCGCCACGTGGAGTCGCCGATCAGTGGCCATCGCGGTCCAGGCCCTCCGCGCCTTCTTTCGCTACGCGGAACGCACGCAGTCGTGTCGCGCCGGGATCGCGGCCGCCCTGGTCGGGCCGCCTCTCTATGATCTCGAATCGTTGCCCGCGGGCCCACCGTGGGCCGACGTCGAAGCCATCATCACCAGCCTGACGACCGCTCGCCCGGCAGATATTCGGTGCGTCGCGGCGCTGATCCTGTTTGCGACGTACGGATTTCGCGTCGGCGAAGTGGCCGGATTGACGCTCGACGATCTCGACTGGGAGCACGAGGTGATTCGCATTCGGCGGGTCAAGCGTCATGACGTGCAGACATATCCCTTATCGAAGGAAGCCGGCGCCGCGTTACTGCGCTACATCACCGACGTACGCCCCCGTGGACGCGGGCGCGCACTCTTTCTCACGTTGCAGGCCCCCCACGGGCCCCTGTCGCGCGGCGGCCTCTACAACCTGGCCAGTCGCGTGCTCTGCGCCCGCGGCGTCCAGATTCGGCATCACGGGCCGCACGCGCTGCGCCATGCGTGCGCGACACGGTTGCTCAGCCAAGGCCTGTCCTTCAAGGACATCGGCGACCACTTGGGACATCGCAGCGCCGATGCCACAGCGATCTACGCCAAGGTCGATCTTCCAAGCCTGCGCGAGGTCGCGCGTTTCGACCTGGGAGGCCTGCGATGAGGCTCATCGACGCGATCACCACCTATGTCGACCTGAAGCAATCGATGGGGATGCGGTTTCACGGGGCCCACGCCATCTTGAGGGCGTTTCAGCGGCAGGCCGGGGACGTGGACGTCGCGGCGGTCTCGAGCGATGTCGTCGCAGCCTTTCTGCTGCCACGCGGGTCGATCACCGCGACGTGGCTCCACAAACATCGCACCGTGCGTCTCTTCTATCAGCATTGGATCACGCGCGGGCTCGTCACGCAGTCGCCCGTGCCCACGACCGTCCCGCGGGTGCCCGAGACCTTCATCCCGCACATCTACTCGGACGAGGAGCTGCGTCGGTTGCTGGCAGGCGTGGCGGCGAATCAGACACGGAAGGGCTGCACGATCGCCGCGCTGACGTTTCGCGCCTTCCTACTGCTCCTGTACGGCACCGGGCTCCGTCTGGGAGAAGCGCTGGCGCTCCGACGCGAGGA
>JANNOC010000640.1:0-4920 GCA_031398865.1 Gemmatimonadota bacterium
AATCCACCATGATGGACGTGCCGCTGTCGCTCAACAGCCTGCTGGAGCGGGCCGGCACGCTGTTCGCCGGCAACGTGATCGTCTCGCGGCTGCCCGACAAAACTCTCAAGACCCACACCTACGCCCAATACCACCAGCGCACCCGCGCGCTGGCGGCCAGCCTGCAGAGCCTGGGCCTGAAAAAGGGCGAGCGCGTTGCCACGCTGAGCTGGAACCACCACGCCCACCTGGAGTGTTACTTCGGCATTCCGGCCGCAGGGGGTGTGATGCACACGCTGAACCTGCGCCTGTCGCCTGACGAGATCGGCTGGATCGCCGGCAATGCGCATGTCGAGGCGCACTTCGGTTCCGGCGATGACCGTGACGGTACGGGTGGCGGGGGCGTAACCGATCCGCCGCGCGGTAAGGGTGCGCTCGCCCGCAGGCACGTTGGCGAGGAGAAACTCGCCGTTGAGGATTGTCGCCGCGCCCACCTGCGCGCCGACGATTCCCAGCCGAACGTCTGGCAGCGGCTGCTGGGACGCGGCGTCCACGACGCGCCCGCGGATGATGCCGGTCGCCTGAGCGTGAGCGTCCGGCGCGATGACGGCCGACAGCAGTAACGCCGCCACGATGGTGGCTGATACGTTAGGGTGCGTGCGGAGTAGGGAAATGAATGATGGCATTCGCGCTCCTGTATGAGGGACGTAATAGGCTAGCCGTACGGATCAGGAGACCGTCCACGAGTGCAGACGCAGCAGCGCGCGGAAGTTGCGTGCGGCGAGAGCATATGGTAGGGGTTGCTGCGGCCGACGGCAAGCAGGGCAGGTGGGCGTTCCAACCTTTCTCCGCTTCGGGATGTCCCAGCATCGGAACGGTTGCGCTTATTCCCATGGGAGGTTGATCGGCATGGCACAGATCCAACCGCGGCAGTCAATGACGCCGCTTCGCGTTGTCGCATGTTCGCTCGCGACCCTCGTGCTCGCGGCGACGCCTGCCGCGGCGCAGAATCGCAGCAATCCTGGTGACGCGACGTGGCAGTGGTCGGGCGCGGTCACCGCGACCGAGACGTTCGTCGTGCGCGCGGCAAGCGGCGAGGTTCGCGTGGTGGCGGCGACAGGCACCCAGGCGACCGTGCGCGGGCGCAAGGAGCCGCGCCCTGGCAGTTCGCGGACCGACTCCCGCACCATCTTTGAGATGCGCAAGGAAGGCGATGCCACGCTCATCTGCGCGTACGATCCGGAGCGCGGCGACTGTGAGGTGGATGGACTGCGCCAGAGCAATCGCAATCGCTCTGACAGGGAGCGCAATGCGAAGATCTTCCTCGATGTGTCACTGCCGAAGGGCGTGCGCCTTGTCGTCGCGACGGGCAACGGAGCCGTCATGGTCACCGGCACGGAATCGGATGCCAAGATCTCGTCGGGGAACGGCCGTATCACGATTGAGCGCGTCGCGGGGACCATCAAAGCGTCCACCGGCAACGGCGCCGTCACGGTCACCGACGTCCGCGGCGCTGTGACGGTGCACAGCGGCAACGGTGACGTCCGCGTCAGCACAGCAACCGGGGCAGTGAGTGCACACACGGGGAACGGCAGCATCGATGTCACGATGCGCAAAGTCACAGGCGCCGAAGACATGGAGTTCTCCAGCGGCAACGGCCGGGTGACGCTGCACGTGCCGGAGGGAATGAACGCCGAAGTCGATGCGCACACGGGCAACGGCAGTTTCAGCTCGGATTTCCCGCTCGTCGTACAGGGACGCATGTCCAAGCATCGGATGCGTGCCACCCTTGGCAGCGGTGGTCAGCGCGTCAAGATCTCGACGGGGAACGGCAGCGTGTCACTGCGGAAGGCGATGTAACCCCATCCGATGCCGCGCGCCCGGATCATTGGGCGCTGACGCGCCGAGTTGCCCCGGCTCGAGTCTGGTCCCACATTCTCAACATGCACGATGACGCCGTCGCGATTCAGACGCGCCTGCTGCAGGCTATGTCGGCCGAGCGAAAGCTCGAGATCGCGGCGCAGTTGCGCGAAACAGCGTGGGCGCTCAAGGCCATGGGTATCCGCATGGTGGATTCGGGCCTCGCCGAGGACGAGGTGCAGACGCGAGTGCGCCAAATCTTCGTGAATGCCCGCTCCTGAGCTGTTCGCTGCTTTCATCCATGGGCTGAATCAACTCGGCGTGCCGTACATGATCACTGGCGCAGTGGCAGCGATCATCTATGGCGAACCGAGGCTCACGCACGACATCGACGTTGTCCTCGCGCTCGACCCGGCAGACGCGGCGCGGATATCGACAGCATTCCCCACGGTGGACTTCTACGCGCCGGCGGTCGAGACGATTGCCACCGAAGCGTCACGCGATGCCCACGGTCACATCAATCTTCTGCATCTCGAAACGGGAATGAAGGCGGACATCTACATGGCGGGCAGTGACCCGCTACATCGCTGGGCCTTCGCGCGTCGGCGGCGCGAGTCGTTTGGCGATGAAGTGATCTGGGTGGCCCCAATCGAATACGTGATCGTGCGGAAGCTCGAGTATTTCCGGGAGGGCGGCTCGGATCGGCACCTGCGCGACATTCGGCAGATGCTGCGTGTCAGCTGTCAACTCGTGGATCATGCCGCGCTGGCCGGACTGCTCGAGGCAGCCGGCGTGCAGCGCGAATGGGAAGAGGTAGAAAGGTCGGGGACGCGATAACGCCTCTCCTTGCGCTTTGTCAGTATCCTGACGCTGCCGAGCTTCCCGTTCGAGGTCGGGCGCCAGCGCTCCGGTCGCGGCGCTCGAGCCGCGCCAAGACCGCGGAATAGTCCACCTTGCTGTTGTGGCGCCGGTCCATCGGAATGGACGGCCACACCACCACGTCATCGATGAAGGCCCAGGCCAACGCCTGCTGAATTACCGCGGGTGTCGGGGCTGGTTGCGAACGGTCCTTCTCCAGGACAAGCACCCGGCATCCGCGATGCTGCACCGCCGCGGCGCGACGCACGCCTAACGACGAGCGCGCGGCGCACTCCACGGCGAAGGGATACAGCATCCCGCGACTGTCCTCGATGCGCGCCGCGGCGCGGCCGAGCAGCCAGAGACGGCCACGCTCATCGAGATAGCCGGCGTCGCCGGTGCGATGCCAGACGACCTCACCGACCCGGAACTTGGTCTCGTCGTCGCCCACGCCGTGCAGATATCCTTTCACGACATGCTCGCCCGTCACCACGATCTCGCCGGGTTCGCCCGGGTGCAGTGCCATCGCCGCGAACGCACCCGCCGACCGCGGCGTGATGGGCGCGCCCCACGCGGCGCCGATGATACGTAGCTGCACGCTGGGATCCGGCACGCCCGCGAGCAGTCCCAACCCGCGCCGCATGGCCGCTTCGTCCTCGCCCGAGACCTCGTCGTCGCGCACGTGCGCGATAGGCTCCGCCTCGGTGGAGCCGTACACGCTGGTGATGCGGGCGTTCGGCGTCATCGCGCGTACCCGGGCAACGATGTCGGGAAAGACGGGACCGCCTCCGGTCACCACATGTGTAATGGCGGGGAAGGAGCGCCCCGATTGCGCACAGCCATCGGCGAGCCGTTCCAGAAATGCGGGCGACGCGGTGATGCGACGGGGTTGCGATCGGGTGACCTGCGCGAGGACGGGACGCGCGTCGATCGTCCCGGGACGGCGGAGATCGGCGTCGGGGAGCAGCGTACCCGCCCCGGTCCCGAGGTTCACCAGCACCACGATGGGGAGACTCACGAGCTCCAGCTCACCCGCAGTCGCGGCGAAGCCGGCGACCAGCGCCTCATGCTGGCGGCGCAGAATGCCGTGCGTGCGCACCGCCGCCTTTGGGCGCCCGGTGCTGCCACTCGTGAAGGTCATGAGCGCGGGCGCGTCATCAGGTACCTGCTCGACGCTGTCGTCAGGCGCGTATCGCTCGGCCTGCGCGAGTCGAACCGCGTCGGGCACCCATCTGCCAGTGCTCAGTGACAGGGGAATGCGGCGTAAGGCAGGGGACACCAGCCGCAGCAGATGCGCGCGCGGCGTCGCGAGGAGCGCGCGCGGCGGATGCATGCGGCATGCGTCTTTGAGCAGCTGGCGACCCGCCGACGGCTCCACCACCATGGCGACAGCGCCGATCCGAAAGAGCGCGACCAAGGCCACGTACAGCTCGGCGGTCGCCGGCTGAAAAATGAGCACGGGGTCGCCGCGCGAGAGCCCGCGTGCGCGCAACAGAGCAGACACGCACCGCGCCTGCAGATCGAGCGAGGCGAACGTCGTCACCCGGTCGCGGCCGTGATGCCGATCGATCAGTGCGATGCCATCGGGACGAGCCGCGATCGCGCGGCCGACCAGCTCCGCGACGTTCACGCGCGAAGCGGGCGTGCGTACAACGTGTACCGGCGCATGGTGTGGCCGGTCCGATCGCTGATGTTACGCGACTGATTGCTTTCGTGCATCAGTGCGTGGATCACGCGCTCGTACCCCAGCGCCTGCGCGGTCTGGTGGGTCCGATCCACCATCACACTCCCGAGGCCACCGTACAGCGCGCGCTGGGGAAGAATCGCGATCGTCTTGACGATCACGGTACGGACGCGACCGTCTCGCGTCTGCTCGTGAACGTCCGGTACGCTGAACGCGAAACCCACGGTCCGCTGCTCGTGCTCTGCCATGAGGACCAGCTCCGGGCGCACGGCGAGACGAATCTGCGCATACTGCGCGCGAAATTCCTCCTCAGGAAGCTCGGTGTACAGGAAATTGTCCCGGAAGCTTACCGTCGAGACCGAGTAGATCCCGCGCAGCTCGTCGTCGAAGCGCGCGAGGTCGAGCGTCCGCAGCGTGACGCCCGTGCGAGTGAGCCGCTGGAGCGCTGCCTCCGCGCGCGGATCGCGCCGCGAGAGATCGCCGACGAGCCCCGAGAAGTAGTGCGCCAGGGATTCGAAGCCGGCGTCGGTCCAGTGCCG
>JANNOC010000666.1:0-1583 GCA_031398865.1 Gemmatimonadota bacterium
GTGACGCCGCTGTATCTCGCCTGTATGAACCGCAACGCGGTGATGGTCGAGAAGCTGTTGGCGGCCGGCGCGAACCCGAACGCGGTGCTGCTGAAGGGGGAAACCGTTCTCATGATGTGCGCCCGTTCGGGGAGCGCGTCAGCGGTGAAGGCGCTCCTGATCCATGGCGCCGACGTGAACGCGAAAGACCCTCTCCACAGCCAGACCGCGTTGATGTGGGCGGCCGCTCAACGGCGTCCTCAGGTCGTCGAAGTCCTGCTCGAAGCCGGAGCGGACTTCCGCACCCGGTCGCGTGCCTATCCCCAGATTGTCACCGCCGAAGAGACGCAGCGTGCCGGTCGCGAGGAGCTGAACTACACGGTGCTCAGGGGCGGGAGCACGCCGCTGCTGTTTGCCGCGAGGTCGGGTGATGTCGAATCGGCAAGGCTCCTGTTGACCGCGGGAGCCGGCGCGAACGAGGCATTGCCTGACGGTGCGAGCGCGTTAATCGTGGCCGCTCATAGTGGCCACGGCGCCGTTGGCGCGCTCTTGTTGGAGCACGGTGCCGACCCGAACGCGGCCGCCATCGGCTACACCCCATTGCATGCGACTGTCCTGCGGGGCGATCGCCATCTCATCAAAGCGCTCCTGAAGCACGGAGCGAATCCCAATCGCCCAATCACCAGGGGCACGCCATCCCGGCGTGCGAATGGGCACCAGTTTGAATTGCTCGGACCCTTAGTGGGGGCGACGCCATACGGGCAGGCCGCTCAGTACCTCGAGATCGAGATCATGCGCGCGCTCGCCGCCGCCGGCGCCGACACGCGCCTGGCGAAAGCAGACGGGACGACCCCGTTGATGCTGGCGGTGGGGATGTTGTCATCGCCGGCGGCCGACCGGCGGAGTCATCGCGTGCTCGACGGCGCGAAAGTCGAGAATGAAAGCGATGTCCTGCCTGCCGTCGCGGCGGCGCTCGAATTGGGGAGCGACATCAATGCGGTCAATCAGCAGGGTAACACCGCACTCCACAGCGCCGCGCTGCAAGGCTTCGGTCGAGTCGTTGAGCTTCTGGTCGCGAACGGCGCAGGGTTGAACGCGAAGAACAAGCGCGGGCAGACGCCGTTGACCGTCGCGATGACCGTTCCCAATCCGTCTCAGACGACAGTCGATATCCTCCGGAAATCAGGGGCAACTGAATGAGGGCCAGAGTTATTGCACTCCTCGTAATGGTGTGCACGGGATCGAGTGTCGGGCTCACCGCCCAGCAGACGGTTTCCGGCGTTCTCAGCGACAGCACGTGCGGCGCGTCGCACGCGGCGATCGCGGGGCCGGCCAAGATGAGCGATCGTGAGTGCGCGTTCCAGTGCCTGAAGGCGCTGGCGAAATTCGTGCTGGTTGATGACGCTGGGAAGGTGATCCCCATTGCCAACCAGGACTTCGCAGGCCTGCCGCTGCGCTTTGCGAGGCCGGTCCGTCTCACAGGGCAAATGACTGAGCAGGGCATCGTCGTTTCTCGTATCGAGCCGCCGTTGGTGCACGCGCACATCGGGCACGTGATGACGGCGTGGCGCGACACCCCGGGGACGGTTGGCTTCCTCACCGTC
>JANNOC010000667.1:0-3213 GCA_031398865.1 Gemmatimonadota bacterium
AGTGGCATCGGCGACCCGCGAGTACCGTGGTCGACGAGCACGGGTACACGAATCGGTTGGCAGCGCTGGAGCAACTGCGGACGCGTGTGAGGACGCGCCATTATTCGTATCGCACTGAATGCACCTACGTGGACTGGGTGCGGAGGTTCTCGAGTACGCCGCCCAACAGCAGGGAGTTCCCCACCCTCGGGTGGCGTCCGAGGTGGTGCGCGACTACCTCGCGCACTTGGCGGTGCGCCAGCAGGTGTCTGCCAGCACGCAGAACCAGGCGTTCTGCGCCATTCTGTTCCTCTGCCGGGAGGTGCTGGGCGTCGACGTGGAGAGTCTGTCGCCTGGCGTGAGAGCCAAACGGGGCGAGCGCCTGCCGGTGGTCCTGAGCATGCCGGAGACCATCGCGTTGCTGGGCGCGATGTCGGGGACACCTCGCCTGATGGCGGCGCTCATCTACGGCGGCGGGCTGCGGGTGTCGGAGTGCTGCGAGCTCCGGATCAAGGATCTCGACTTCGACCAGGGGTTGGTCGTGGTCCGCCGCGGCAAGGGAGACAAGGATCGATCGACGCTGCTCGCCGAGGTTGGCAGGGACGAATTGCGCGCGCACCTGCGTACGTCGGAGGCGCTGCACCAAGCCGACCGCCGGGCAGGGCTCGCTGGTGTGTGGATGCCGGATGCCTTAGACCGCAAGTACCCGAACGCGGGCCGGGAGCTGGCCTGGTTCTGGGTGTTTCCGAGCCGGACGCTGTCCACCGATCCACGCGCCGGGATCGTCCGCCGGCATCACATGAGCGACTCGGTCGTCCAAAAGGCGGTCAAGGCGGCGGCGCAGGAGGCGCGTATCCACAAGCCGGTGTCGGTCCATACCCTGAGGCATAGCTTCGCCACGCACCTGCTGCTGAACGGGGTGGATATTCGCCAGATTCATGAATACCTCGGGCACGCGAGCGTCGAGACGACGATGATCTACACCCACGTGGTCAAGGAACTCCGCACCCCGGCGCGGAGTCCGCTCGACATCCTCCACACACGCACGGGTCCGTAACACGATCGTGGCCCGGCTCGGCAGCCAATCAGCTCGGCTTCGCGCGGCCTTTGACGCGTTTCAGCGTCTTCGTCGCGGCATGACGAACGGCCCGGTCGATGAGGGCGGTGGGCAGGTCCATCTGCTGCTTGATGTCACGTCCCAGCTCGGTCAGCGGCTCAGGTATCTGGGGCTGATCGACGTCGATTCGTCTCCGCTCCTCCTCGACGGCCCGCGTGATCGCCGCGCGCCGGTCCGGCGGCAGATCGTCATAGTTGTCGCAGGCGCCGTCGCCGTAGGCACCGGCAAGCGCCCGGTCGAGCACTGGGTACGCGCAGGCGACAATCTCCGGTCCCGTGCCGTCGCCGAGACCTTCCAGTGCCAACTCGCCCCGATCCGTCAGGGCAAAGTGAATCTGAAACTCATGAACCGGTGTGATCGGACAACCTTCGGCGTTCCCCACCTGATCGAGTGCCTCGATCGCGTCCTCCTTGTTTCGTGCCCACACCACCGAGCAATCGCCGTTCGGCCAACGACAGAGAAACAGCGGCATGCTTCGACCCTCCTCGTCCGGCCATACGGCTCGGGGCAGACACGACGCCAGCGTGGCGATCGTCCTGAGCGTACGCCTACCCGCCCCCGCGAAGTCGCATGCGGAGGCATTGACCGTCATTCGGAACGTGGGGCCCGTTTCGATTCCCCCCACTGTGCGCTCGAGCCGCCGCTTCGCGGCGGTTCCCTCCGGCCCTCGCTTGCCACCAGCCAGGAAGGGTGGTCAGGCTATCCTGCGATCTCTAGTCGCGAAGGCGCGACCGCATGAAGCGGCAGCCGCAGGCTGGCGCGGCAGCCGGTCCGGTCATCACGATTCTCGAGCATCAGGCTGCCGCCGTGCGCTTCCGCGATCTGCCGGCTGAGGACCAGCCCGATGCCGGAGCCGCCGGGCTTCGTGGTGAAGAACGGCACGAAGAGATTGCCCGTATTCGACAGCCCCGGTCCTTCATCGTCCACCCACAGCTCCATCGACGCCGGTGACCCGGGCAGGCGCTGCCAGCCGACGCGGACGGCGCCGCCGGTTTCCTTGACGGCATCCACGGCGTTCCGGATCAGATTGATCAGCAGCTGTTCGAGCTGATCGCTGTCCCCCTGGATCGTGACCTTGGGGCCTCCGGCAATCCTGATGTTGTGGCCCTTCTCGAGCGTCGCGACGCGATCGATGACCGCGCTGACGTCGAGCGGCGCAAGTTTGGGCGGGGGCAGCTTCGCCAGTCGCGCGTAGGCGCTCATGAACCGGCTGAGCGACTCCGACCGCGACGCGATGACGGCGAGCCCGCGCTGCATGTCGTCGCGCCAGTCCGACGGCGGCGGCTCGCGCTCGAGGATGGTCGCCAGGCTGCCGGCGATCGATTTGATCGGCGCGAGCGAATTGTTCATCTCGTGCCCGATGACGCGGATCAGGCGCTGGAAGGCCTGGCGCTCTTCTTCGCGCAGCGGCTGGCTCAGGTCCGACAGCACCAGGAGCTCGTGCGGCCGCCCGCCCTGGCGGAACGAGCTGCGCCGGATTTCCCATCGGCCGACGCCGCCGGGAAACGCGGTGTTGATGACGCGCGGGGCGTCGCCGTCCAGGCAGTCCTCCAGCCCGAGCTCCTCGGCGCGGCGGCCGAGCGTCCGCTCGGCGTTCTGCGCCAGCAGCCGCGCCCCGGCGCGATTGACGAACTTCAGCTCGCGCTCCTCGTCGAACGTGAACACCGCAACTTCGATCTCCGCCATGACCTTGCGCAGCAGGGTGGTGGCTTCGAGCGCGTCGAGCCGCTGGTGACGAAGCGTCTCGACCAGCGTGTTGACCTCGATCATCACCTCGCCCAGCGCATCGCCGCCGCGCGCGCCGCGCGCGCGGATGGAGAAATCTCCTTCACCGAGCGCGGCGAGCAGGTTCGACAGGGTCTGGAGCGGCAGGATGACGCGCTCGCGCAGCGCGAACGCAAACCCGAGGCAGAAGGCGACGATGATCACGGTCAGCGTCCACTGGACCTTGGGCGTGAAGTCGCCGGTCCAGAGGAAGATCAGCGAGATCATCGCGCCGGGCAGCGCCGACGCGAACGCCATCAGGAGAATACGGCGATCGTGACTGAGCCGCGGTTCCCGCGGCTTCGCTGTGGGCATCGTTAAGGCAGAAGGCAGAAGGCAGAAGGCAAACTGTG
>JANNOC010000684.1:0-4725 GCA_031398865.1 Gemmatimonadota bacterium
CAGCGTACGCTGAGCCAGAGCGAGTTCGCGCTCGAGCTCCGCGATGCGTGCCACCGTGTCCCGCGCTGGGCTCGTCACGTAGGGGCGGGTCGCCGTGCGACGTCGTTAGTGGAGTGCAGCGCTCTGTTTAGCAGCACGATCGCCTCATTGGTACTGCCGATGCGACCCATACCGCCTGCCGCGCGGCCTGACTTCACAGTAGAGTATTCCAGACGCGCACGACAGAGCAACCCCGCGGTTCCGGAACTTTGTGAGCCGCTTCCCGATTGATCTCCACGGAACACCGGTGACGACCGTTTCTCAGCCGGACGATCTTTCGTTCGATCACCTGGCGCTGCCATGGCTCGACGACGTGTATCGCTTCGCGCATTCGCTCGCGCGCGATGCCAGTGACGCGGATGATCTCGTGCAGGAAACATATCTGCGTGCGTACCGCTCGTGGGCGAGTTATCGGCCGGACCGCCCCGACGGTGACGCGCGGCGATGGTTGTTCACGATCTGTCGTCATGTGTTTCTACGGACGCGGGAGCGCTCGGCGCGCGAGAGCACGCTCACGGAGGAGGATGTGGCCACCGTGGCGGCGGGGTGGGTGGGGAGTGCGGCGTCTGCGGGCACCATGCCGGATCCCTCGGCGAGCAGCGGACCGATCGGCGATCCGGCAACGGAGGCGCTGATCACGCGGCTCGACCTCGTTCCCGCACTGCGTTGTGCGGTCGCGGCGCTGCCCGACGCGTACCGGGCCGCTGTGGTGCTCGTGGACGTCGAGGATCAATCGTACGATGCCGCGGCAGAGGTGCTCGGCGTTCCCGTCGGAACGGTGCGTTCGCGCCTCTTTCGTGGGCGGCGACTGCTGCAGGGAATGCTGATCGAACAGGCGAGGGACGCGGGGCTGGTGCCTCCCGCCGCGCGTCACGCCGACAGGGAGCGAGTCAATGATGCAGGATGACAGCGCGGTGCTGGACTGCGGCATGGTGTTGCGCCAGCTGTGGGACTATCTCGACGGCGAGCTGGATCTCGAACGCGAGCGCGCCATCCGGGAGCATCTCGCGGTGTGTGCGGATTGCTACCCACATTACGACTTCGAGAAGCTCTTTCTTGATGGAATCGCCGCGGCACGCCGCGGCGAGGGTGCGCCGGCGGCGCTGCGCGCGCGCGTCGAGCGCGCGTTGCGGGAGGAGGGCTTCGCTCCGGGTCACCGTTAGGTGTTTCGTGCGCGCACGGTGATCCTCGATTGCGATTCGACGCTGTCCTCCATCGAGGGGATCGATGAACTCGCAACGGCCTCGCAGCGCGTCGAAATTGCCCGGCTCACCGACGAGGCGATGCGCGGCGTTGTTCCGCTCGAGGCCGTGTACGCCCGCCGGCTGGACATCGTGCGCCCCGGGCGCGCGCGGGTGGCCGCGTTGGGAGCCCGGTACGTAGAGATGCTGGTGGACGACGCCGAGTCTGTCGTGCGCACTCTGCGCGAGGAAGGTGTGGCGGTGCGGCTCCTCTCTGGCGGACTGCGTCCCGCGGTGCTCGTCCTGGCTGACGCGCTCGGCGTCGCGCCGCACGATGTACGAGCGGTGGATGTGCACTTCGACGAGCGTGGGGAGTACGCAGGCTTCGATGCGTCGTCACCGCTGGCGCGCACCGGAGGGAAGCTCGCGGTGGTGCAGGACTGGACGCCAGCGTTGCCGCGTCCGATTCTTCTGGTCGGCGACGGCGCGACGGATCTCGAGGCGCGCCCCGCTGTGGACCGCTTTGTCGCATACGCCGGTGTGATTTCGCGCCCGGACGTGATCGCCGCCGCGGACGAGGTGATCGCGTCACGATCGCTCGCCCCGCTTCTGCCGATCGCGCTGGGCCACGTGGCGCCCTCCGGCCCGGACGCGCGGGAACTGTACGAGCGCGGCGTTCGCCTGCGCTCGCCCACTCTGCCCGCGTCCCAGGCACGCAGGCAATCCTGATCTGGTGATGTAATGACGATGGCAACACCGTTCGGGCGGTTCTTTTTACCGGGACCGACCGAAGTGCACCCTGATATCCTCGCGGCCCAGCTCCGGCCGATGATCGGACATCGGGGGAAGGGAATCGAGGAGCTGCTGTCCCGCATGCAGCCGGGGCTGCGTCGGATCTTCCGGACCGCGCGCCCGGTGTGGATCGCGTCGTCATCCGCGACGGGGCTCATGGAGGGGGCGATTCGCAACTGCGCGCGCCAGCGCGTGCTCGCGCTCGTGAACGGTGCGTTCAGCGAGCGTTTCTACCGGATCGCCGTCGCGTGCGGGGTGCCAGCGGACGCGTTGCACGTGGAGTGGGGGGCTGGCCATACACCGGACCTCGTGGCCGGCGCGCTCAAGAAACACGAGTACGACGCGGTCGCTGTGGTGCACTCGGAGACCTCCACCGGCGTGCTCAATCCAATTGACACCCTGGCACGGGTCGTCCATGAGGCGGGTGACGTCGCGCTTCTTGTGGATAGCGTCAGCGGCATCGCGGGCGCGCCAGTCGAGACGGACAGCTGGGCGCTGGATTTCGTGCTGACCGGCTCGCAGAAAGCGTTCGCGCTGCCGCCCGGGCTCGCCCTCGGCGTCGCGCATCCACGCATGCTCGACCGCGCGCGCCAGAAGACGGACCGCGGCGTGTACTTCGACTTTCTCGAGTTCGAGAGCTTCGGGGCCAAGAACCAGACACCGAACACCCCCTCGCTGTCTCTCCTGTACGCGCTCGCGGAGCAGGTAAACCGCATCGAGCGGGAGACTGTCGAGGCGCGCTGGCTGCGCCACGCCGCAATGGCGCAGCGGACATGGAAATGGGCGGACGAGATGAGTGGTGCGGGCTTCCCGATGGCGCCGCTCGCGCCGGTCGGTTGGCGCTCACCCACCGTGACCTGTCTGCGTGTGCCCCCCGGACGCACGGGAACGGAGATCAACGCGGCGATGAAGGCGCGCGGTTTCACTATCGCGACGGGATACGGCAAGCTCAAGGACACGACCATTCGCATCGGTCACATGGGCGACCACACCGTCGCGGAGCTGGATGTGCTCCTCGACGCGCTGGAAGAGGTGCTGCGCGCGTGAGCGTATTTCGCGTACTGATCGCAGACGCGATTTCGGCGAGCGGCCTCGCGCCCTTGCGTGAGGATGCCCGCTTCGAGCTGATCGAGCGTCCCGGCCTCTCTGGCGAGGAGTTGGCGCGCGCCATTGGGGAGGCGGACGCGGTAATCGTGCGCAGCGCCGTCAAAATTCCTCGTGCCGCGCTGGCATATGCCGACCGGCTCAAGGTGATCGGCCGCGCTGGTGTCGGCGTGGACACCATCGACGTGGAAGCGGCGACGGAACGCGGCATCGCGGTGCTGAACGCGCCGGCCGGCAATACGATCTCCGCGACGGAACTCACCTTCGCGCTCCTGCTCGCGCTCGTGCGCCGTGTCGCCGCGGCCGACCGGTCCATGAAGAATGGAGGCTGGGAGCGCGGCAAGTTCGGGGGCGTCGAGCTGTATGGAAAGACGCTCGGCCTCATCGGGGCCGGACGCATCGGCGGGGAAGTCGCACGCCGCGCCCGCGCGTTCGGGATGCGGGTCGTCGTGTACGATCCATTTCTCAACGAGGAACGGGCCCGCGGGCTGGACGTGGAGCTGGCGTCATTGGAAGAAGTACTACGCCGTGCCGATGCGCTCTCGCTGCACGTGCCGCTTACCGAGCAGACAGCCGGCCTCATTGGCGACGCGCAGCTGATGCTGGTCAAGCCGGGGCTGGTCATCATCAATGCCTCACGCGGCGGTGTGATCACCGAAGCGTCGTTGATCCGTGCGCTTCAGGAAAAGCGCATCGCGGGGGCGGCACTGGATGTCTTCGAGACCGAGCCACTGCCTGCCGACCATCCGCTCCGGGCGCTCGAGAACGTCGTGCTGACACCGCATCTCGGCGCTTCCACCGAGGAGGCGCAGCAGAACGTCGCGGTCGAGATTGCCGAAGCGGTGCGCGATGCCCTGCTGCACGGCGATCTGTCGCGGGCGGTGAACGCCCCCGCGATCGGCGGCGAAGAGATGCGGCGTCTGCGCCCGATGCTGGAGCTGGGCGAACGGCTGGGGCGTCTCGTCGTCGGCTTGTCTGACGGTGGCGTCAGCGCGCTCGAGGTACGATACGCCGGCAGCAACGACAGTTTGATCGCGCCGCTCGCCACCGCCGCGCTGGTCGGCGCGCTGTCCACCATGGTGGGTCGGAGCGCGGTGAATTTGGTGAACGCGCAGCACATCGCCAAGTCGCGTGGCGTACAGGTGACACGCGTGCGTCTCGATCCGCACGGCCACTACGCGGAGTTCGTGGAGCTGCGGCTGACGGCGCGCGGCGAGGAGCTGCGCGTGGCCGGCGCTCTGCTCGCCGAAGGGCATCCGCGCATCGTTCGACTCGGGGCGCACCACGTGGACGTCGTGCCGCGCGGGTCGCTCGTGGTGCTGCGCAACCGGGACGTCCCGGGGGTGATCGGCCGGGTGGGCACATTGCTCGGCGACGCCGGCATCAATATCGGGGAATATCACCAGTCGCGGCTGGAGGCGGGCGGTGGCGCGCTGGCGGCGATCAGTGTCGACGGCAGATTGGCGCCCGATCTGCTGGCGCGCCTGCGCGCCCTTCCGGAGGTGACCGACGTGCGCGAGGTGCAGCTGGACTAGCGTCGTCTGCCTAACGACGGTGTCCGTTGCTATGAACCGGAGGCCCTCGCCGCCGCGCCGGTCCGAACGCTCCC
>JANNOC010000688.1:0-8710 GCA_031398865.1 Gemmatimonadota bacterium
AGGTGGTGAGCGGCAGCGCGGCGAAGGACAGCCCGTACACGTTCGATTTCCACGTGCTCAAGGATCCGGAGACGATCAACGCCTTCGCGCTTCCCGGTGGACAGGTTTCCATTACGCTGGGCCTGCTGCGCCGCCTGGAAAACGAAGCGGCACTCGCAGGGGTGCTCGGCCACGAAGTCGGCCACGTCATCGGCCGGCACAGCGCGGAGCAGATGTCCAAGCAGCAGTTCGCGTCCGTGCTCGCGGGTGCGGCAGGGGTCGCGACGTCCGATCCGAACGATCCGCGATCGGGCGTCCGTAACGCGGCCATTGCGGCCGCCGCGGCGCAGATGATCACCATGAAGTTCGGACGCGACGACGAGCTGGAGTCCGACGCGCTCGGCGTTCGCTTCATCAAGTCCGCCGGGTACGATCCGGCCGGGATGGCGGATCTGATGACTGTGCTCGCGCAGGCGGGCGGCGCGCGGTCGCAATCCGAGTTCTTCAGCACGCATCCGAATCCCGACAACCGGCTGGAGCGGATCCGGCAACTCGTGCAGGAAGTGGGGCCGGGAGGCGAGGACGGGCGCGCGCGCTTTCAGGAGAATGTGTTGCGGTATGTGCGGCAGTAGGGGCGACTGGTGGTGTAAGAGAGGGGGAAGAGCAAGTTGTCAGTGGTCAGTTATCAGTCGTCAGATCAAGAACTGAGAACTGAAGACTTAAGACTGAGAACTCGTCGTTCCGGCTGCTCTCATCAGCCCTATCCCTTTACCGGATCCGATGCCCGATCCGTCCCCATCGAACATCGGTGAGGAAGGGCAGCGCGCGGTCGCTGTCGTCGGCGTTGTAGGAATAGTAGACGAACATGGGGCGTCCGCGGATGTTCGCACGCGGCACGAGTCCCCAGTAGCGGCCGTCCTTGGAATTGTATCGGTTGTCGCCCAGCATGAAGTAGTGACCCGTGGGAATGACGAGCGGACCCCAGTTGTCGTGGGTCGGCTGCGCGGGGGACGCGCCGAAGCGAGAGCGCGCGAGCGCATAGCGCTTCTGCCACTCGAACAGTTCGCTCGTCTCATTCGCATCGCCACGTGGGTTGTCCGCCGCGGCGTAGCCCTGCCGTTGCGCGAGGCCGTTCACGTGCAGTAATGCGTCGCGCATGTACACGGTGTCGCCGGGCATGCCGACGAGACGCTTCACCAATGTCGGCGTCGGATCGTGCGGCTGGTCCACCTGATTTGGCGATTCGAACACGACGATGTCGCCCCGCCGGGGTTCCTCGTATCCGGGCAGGTTCAGCGTCGTGAAGGGCACATGCGGGCCGTACACCAGCTTGTTGACGAACAGCCAGTCACCGACCAAGAGGCTCGGGACCATGCTGGGGGACGGGATCCGGTATGCCTCGACGAGAAACGTGCGAACGACGAGGAAGATCGCGACCGCCCCCGCGAAGGACTTGAATAACTCCCAGACCGCTCGCGAGGATGGGCCGCGCCGCGGTCCGGCGCGCGCCGCGGCAACAACGTTCCTGGGTTTCGACTCGGCGGGGGGGCGTTTGCGTGATGCCACAGTCCTGACGAAAAGTGAGGGAGAGGCGGAGACCTGGCTTCCTACCTCCTACGCGCCGGAGACGGCTCTGGTTCCGAACGCTGCGATCCGCCTGACGCAACCGGAGGAGCGCGCGGCGTTAGGCAGGGGCGGCCAGCCGGGAAGGCTGCCGCCGCAAACACGGAGGGGCGGCTCACAGCCGCCCCTCTGATGTCCAGCGCGGGCGCGAGCCCGGACTCAATCTCAGCTCAGGTGCTTGTTGACGAGCTTCGTCATGTCGAACATGGAGACCTGATCTTTCTTGAAGATCGGGCGGAGGTTCTCGTCCGCATTGATCATGCGGCGCTGCTTCGCATCCTGCAGCCCTTTCCGCTTGATGTACTGCCACAGCTTCTTCGTGACCTCGGTACGTGGCATCATGCCGGAGCCCACGACCGTGGAGAGCTGCGCGCTCGGCTGCATTGGCTTCATGAAGGCGGCATTCGGCGTGCGCTTCTTTCCGCTGCTCTTCTTGGCGCGGCTCTTCTTCGCGGTGCTCTTCCGCGCGCTCTTCTTCGCCGACGATTTCTTTCCGCTGCTCTTCTTGGCGCCGCGCTTTTTGGTGGCCATGCTCTTGTCTCTCCGGATAGGTGATGGGGAGCGTATGATCGCCGTGTGGAACACGAGCCCGTCGCGCCACAAGGTATATCGGCCCTTCCGTGGCGCAATAGCCGCGCCGCGATTTGTCGCGCGGACCGAATCGCCGCCCACCGTTCGGCCCGCTCAGGCGGCGAGCGATTCCAGCAGGTGGACCATCCGCAGATCGGCGGGATCGGGGGAGTCGTCGTCGTCCGCGATCTCGTAGTTGTCCTGCGGCGTCTCGAGAATGAGCGGGATGCCTCGCGCACGCGGATCGCGCAGCAGCCAGCCGAAAGGCTCGACGCCGATCGCGCCCTCTCCGAGGAGCATATGCCGATCCTTGTTCGAGCCGAGGGGATTCGCGCTGTCGTTGAGGTGGAAAAACGCGGGTGGTTCGCCCGTTGCGCGCTCGAACTCGTCAATCACCGTCGTGAGCGACGCGCGGGAGGAGACGATGTCATGCCCTGACGCGAAGAGGTGGCACGTATCGAGACCGTAGCCGGCGCGCCCCCGCAGCGCCGCAGGGACGTGCGAGAGAATCGCGCCAACCTCATCCGCCGTTTTTCCCATGGTCCGGCCGGCGCCCGCCGTGTTCTCCACCAGGAGCCGCGTCGTGCCGTCCACCTCCCCCAGCGCCCGCACCATGGCCGCGCCAATGCGCGCCGCTGACTCGCCCCGATCGCCTTCCGCCGCGGAGCCCGGGTGAAAGCACACCGCGCCCGCTCCCAGCAGTGTGGAGCGCTGCAGCTCCTTGGCGAGGCCTGCACAGGCGCGGGCGTATTTCTCCGGGTCAGGCGTCGCGACGCTGAGCACATAGGCCGCATGCACCAGCACGTGAGCTGGCGCGATGCCGGTCGTCGCGAGCGCTGCGTGAAAGCGCTCGACGCGCTCCGGCTTCATCGAGATCTTTTCGTTGTAGTACTTGGGAATCGCGGTGAAAAGCTGCATGGCGGTCATCCCCGCGTTGCCCGCGCGACGCGCCGCCATGTGAATGCCGCCAGTGTCGACCGTATGCGCGCCGAGGATGAGCCCCTCCGCCCTACGCGTCGCCGGCACTCGTGGGCACGCCCGGGGAGAGATCGATCATGCGGGCTCCGCGCAGGTACTCCACCGAGCGCGGTTCCTTGAGCGCGGTCAGCCGCTTGACCACGCCCGCGATGCGCTGCGCCTGCTCCACCATCACGCGCATGCATTGCCGCGCTTCCGCTTCGTCACACATTCCCGTCTCCACCAAGGCGGCGTTGCCGAGGAGGGCGGCGAGGGGATTGTTCACCTCGTGCTGGATGGCGAGCGACATCTCGCCGATCCCCGCGAGCCAGCGCGCCCGCGCCAGCGCCTCTTCCGTGCGCCGGCGCACATCGTCCTTCGCGATACGCCGTTGCGCGATCACGAGACGCGCGCGCAGGCCGTCCAGGGAAATGGGCTTCCCGACATAATCGTCGGCGCCCGCATCGAGAACGGCGGCAAGATCGTCCGACTCATCGCGGGACGTCACCATGAGGATGTACGCGTCGCTTCCGCAGTCCGAGGCGCGAACTCGGCGGCACACTTCCAATCCGTCAGGGGCCGGGATCTGCCAGTCGAGAACCAGCATCGCGGGCAATTCGCGGGAGAACGAGGCGAGCGCCTCCTCACCGTCGCTGGCGACGAACGGCTCGTGCCCGAGTCTGCGCACCACCTCGACCACGAGCAGGCGTGTGAACTCGTCGTCTTCCGCGATCAGAATCTTCATGGGCGCACCGAATACGTGAGCATGGCGGCTGGTAGACGGCCTCGGCGGATGACAACGTCCTCCGCTGGCGTCACCGACGCGTCGCCACCGCGCGCATCGGAGGAGCTCCACGCGACGGCGACGACCGAGTCACGCAGCGCGACCCGGGGGCGAACCGAGGCAACGGTTGTGCCCGAGACGCGAGAACGCGCGTGGAAGATGTGGCCCGCGGTTCCCGACAACGCAAGCCAGATCTGCGACCGCCCGGCGTTCGGCTCTTCGAACGCGACCGCGACCAGATCTCGACTGGCCGCGACCGCGGTTGCGGACGGGCGGTCGCCATACATGATCGCGACGGGCTCATGAAACAGCTCGCCGCCTTCCATCGAGTGCGAAAAGAATACCCCCGCCCCTTCGGGCGCCTCGAGGAAGTACGCGATGTGCACGTAGCCGGTGGCGGAATCCGCGACGATGGCGGGGGCGGGACGACGGCATCCTCGGCGCCCTCGGTCGAGTGTGTCCACCGCAACCGGCGGACGCCAGCTGACGCCGCCGTCGTCGGAACGCGCGACCAGCAGCGTCGCGGAACTGTCGGCGCGGGGCCGCCACCAGGCGGCGAAGACGGTAGACGCCCGCTCGTGAGCCACGCGGAGCGTGCGTGCGCACATTGGCTCGGGCGAGAACGCGAGGAGCGGCGTTGGGGGCTGCATCCGCGGGCCCTCCTCGTCGAGACGAAGCATTGCGTCGGGTTCATGCGCGCCGGCGGGACGCGGGGCGCTCCACTGCACCAGCTCCCGCTCGCGATCGCAACCCGCGATCGCGATCCACGCGCAGCCAAGCGCCAGCAGCCCACCACCGCCCGTTCGCATGCACCACAATACCCACCACTCCCGTACGCGCAACGCGCGCGCCCCTGCCATGCGTCCCTCAGCGTCGTATCTTTCCACCGGTCGCCTGTCCACCGCTGCCACGAGGTACGCGTCATGTCCGCGCCTGTCGTTCCGCCACCGAAATCCCACGTGGACCGCTCCCGCCACGCGAGCCCCGCTGTCACGCCAGCGTCCGCCGCGGACGCGGCCGCGCGCACGGAGGCCGCACAGCTGTCCGGCTTCAACGGAACCCGGCGTGTACCGCTCCCCCTGAACGAGCCGGTTCGCGCGTACGCACCGGGCTCACCGGAGAAGAGTGTGCTCAAGGAGCGCCTGCGCGCGATGGCGGGAGAGCGCGCGGACATCCCTCTCATCATCGGCGGGAAGGAGATTCGCTCGGGCGATACCGCGTCGTGTGTGATGCCGCATGACCACCGGCATGTCCTCGGCCAGTATCACAAGGCGACGCGCGACCACATCACGCAGGCGATCGATGCGGCACGCACCGCGCAGCACGACTGGGCGAACTGGGCGTGGGAGGATCGCGCCGCCGTGTTTCTCAAGGCGGCGGAGCTGCTCACGACGACATGGCGCGCGACGCTCAACGCGGCGACGATGCTGGGGCAGTCGAAGACCGTGTTTCAGGCCGAGATTGACGCCGCCTGCGAGCTCATCGACTTCTGGCGCTTCAATCCCGCGTACGCTCAGGAGCTGTACGACGAGCAGCCGTTGAGCGACCGGACGATGTGGAATCAGCTGGACTATCGTCCGCTGGAGGGGTTCGTGTACGCGGTGACGCCCTTCAACTTCACCTCCATCGCGGGGAATCTTCCGACCGCGCCGGCGCTGATGGGGAACGCCGTGATCTGGAAGCCGGCGTCGAGCGCGATGCTGTCGGCGTACTACCTGATGAAGCTGCTCGAGGAAGCGGGGCTTCCCCCGGGCGTCATCAACTTCGTCGCCGGCGACTCGTCCGCGATCTCGGAAGTCGCGCTCGGACATCGCGATCTCGCCGGTGTGCACTTCACGGGGAGCACCGGCGTCTTCAACAGCATGTGGCAGACGATCGGCGCCAACATGTCGCGTTATCGGTCGTATCCGCGCATCGTGGGCGAGACAGGCGGCAAGGATTTCATCGTCGCGCATGCGTCGGCCGACCCCGCGGCACTCGCCGTCGCGATCGCGCGCGGCGGGTTCGAATACCAGGGCCAGAAGTGCTCCGCGGCCAGTCGCGTGTACGTGCCCGCGTCGCTGTGGCCCGAGGTCAAGGACCGGACGGTCGCGATCATGAAGGACATGCGCATGGGGGATGTCACCGACTTCCGGAATTTTGTTGGTGCGGTCATCGATCAGAAAGCGTTCACGAAGATCAGCGAGTTCATCGCGGACGCGAAGCGCAACGCATCCATCGTCGCCGGCGGGGTCTCGCGCGGGGAGACCGGCTATTTCATCGAACCCACTCTGGTGGAGACGCGCGACGCGGGCTACCGGCTGCTGTGCGAGGAGATCTTCGGGCCCGTGGTTACGGCGCACGTGTATCCTGACGCGAAGTGGGAGGAGACGCTCACGACCGTGGACGCTACGTCACCGTACGCGCTCACCGGCGCGGTATTCTCGCGCGATCGCGCGGCCGTGCGACAGGCGAGCCTCGCGGTGCGCACCGCGGCGGGGGACTTCTACGTCAACGACAAGCCCACCGGCGCGGTTGTCGGCCAGCAGCCGTTCGGCGGCGCGCGTGGCAGCGGCACCAACGACAAGGCCGGGTCCAAGCTCAACCTGGTGCGCTGGGTGAGTGCGCGAACCATCAAGGAGACCTTCGTGTCACCGACAGACTACCGGTATCCGTTCATGGGAGAGGAGTAATCGGTGCCGGTCTATAAATACGCGACGGCGGACGTGTTCACCGACACGATCTTTGGAGGGAATCAGCTCGCGGTCTTTCCGGACGCTCGCGGGCTCGACACGGCGCGCATGCAGGCGGTCGCGCGCGAATTCAACTACTCGGAGACGGTGTTCGTCTTTCCGCCGGAGGACGCGGCCCACACGCGCAAGGTTCGGATCTTCACGCCCGGCGTCGAGATGCCCTTCGCGGGACATCCTACGGTCGGTGCCGCGTTCGTGCTCGCGACGCTGGGCGAGATTGCGCTGGACGGGGATGAGACGCGCATCGTGCTCGAGGAGGGCGTCGGGCCGGTCCCCGTGACACTGCGCCGTGGCAGCGATGGCGCGCTCACGGCGCAGCTGTCGGTGGCGAAATTGCCGGAGATCGGTCCCCCTCCGCCCGGGCGTGACGTCATCGCGGAGATTCTCTCGCTGGACGTGGCCGATCTGCTGGGCGGCATGTCCGCGCCGCAGGCCGTGTCGTGCGGCGTCCCGTTTCTGCTCGTGCCGGTGCGTGACGGCGACGCGGTGGCGCGCGCGCGGGTACGGCCTGAGCGCTTTGCCGGCACGCTGGCCCGGTATTGGGCGCCCAACGTGATGGTGTTCGCGCGTAACGGCGCCGCGCTTCACGCGCGCGTCTTCGTCCCGGAGCTCGCGGTGACGGAGGATCCGGCCACCGGATCGGCCGCGGCCTCACTGGGCGGATATCTCGCGGCGCGCGATCCGGTCGCCGAGGGCACGCTGCGGTGGAGCATCGCGCAGGGCATCGAGATGGGGCGACCCAGTCTGCTCGAAGTGGAGGCGGACAAGCGCGGCGGTGTGATCACGGCGATCCGAGTGGGTGGCGCGGCGGTGATGGTGAGTCGGGGGGAGATGGAGATTCCCTTAGGGATAGGTGAGAGCGATGGTTGAGGGAATTCCGCGGCCAGGTCTTCCAGTCACTCTCGTTCCGGCTCGAGGATCCGGCGGCCTTTGCGGACGCGAAGCGCGCGCTGGAAGCGGACAAGCGCGCGGAAGTTGACGCGCACCGCGAGTCGCAGTTCTACGCCGACCAGTCGCAGCTGATGGGCAGCATCCTCGAAACTCTGGCGATCCTGATCACGAGCATCATGGCGGTCGCGGTGCTCCTCACGCTCGGCTTTCACCCGCGCAGCGTGCTGGCGAGCTTTCTCGCCGCATCCGCAATCATCGCCGCGGTTGGCGGAATCATCGGGTGTCTGATCGCGCTGCGATAGGGATCTGGAGATCAACGATGTGGACGCTCGGCGAAGGAGAGGACGAGGCGGCGCTGGCGTGGGTAGCGCAGCTTGACGCAGCCGATGGTGCGGCGCCGGTCGTGCGACGGCTGCGTCAGGTGGTCGAGGCACCCGATAACCGGCTCAGCGCGCCGATCGCGGAGGCGGTACTCGCCGCCGCGGAACTCGTCGCCGCGCTGCACGGGTATCCTCATCCGGCGATGCCTGACGCGGCGCGCCGCTGGGTGGAGGCGCAACCACCGCGACCGGATGCTCCGGATCTCGATGCGCTCGTAGGGGCGACTCAGGCGCTCGACCTGGTCGCGACCAGCTCTGAACTGTCCGAAGTGTGGTCGGAGCGCATCGGCGAAGCACGTTGGCGCGCCGGACTCGACGATCTGCGGATGCGACTCGCGGCGGCCGGTGGCATGCGGCGCACGCACGCGGGTGCCTAACGAACAGGAGCTGGCGCGGAACACGCCGAAATCCGGCTGCCCGCCATGAGATACGGGGCGACGGGTCGCCCCTAACGAGAGATCGCGGGCGCCCCTGGAGGGGTTGGCCTCCTGACGTCGCTCGGCGCTCCTTGGTGTCCATCACTGGCGCCCCGGCCCCCGCTCCCCGCTCCCCGTTCCCCACTCCCGGTTCGGCGAGGCGAAACGTCCGCCAGGGCAGGTCGAGCCCGGGGGGTGGGTGTGCGCGTCGCGTCGAGCGCCGCGCGCATCCCGGGCGCCCACAGCACGACCTGATCGCGGCCCGCGCGCTTCGCGGCGTACAACGCTTCGTCCGCGCGCGCGATCATCGCTTCCGCGACGCCGGGGTCGGTCACCCGGTCCGAGACGATGCCGATGCTGACCGTCACCAAGCGCCCA
>JANNOC010000167.1:0-2323 GCA_031398865.1 Gemmatimonadota bacterium
TCCACCAACTCGAGGAAGGGATTGTTCAGCAGCTCCTGCTTGAGATGCTGCTGCAAGTCGAGCAGTGGCATGTACAGCAGATCCATCGCCTGGTACAGGCGCGGATTGATCTTCAGTTCCTGCCGGAGCTGAGTGCTCTGGTTGAGGCCTTGCTTCATGGGGCCGTCCCCTCTCCCGCCGTGGCGGCGTCGGCGGAGAATCGGGCGCGCAGCCGCGCCGTCAGTGTGGGGCCGAGGTAGATCTCGGCAACCGTGTCGTCGAATACGAGCTCGCGCACCGATCCGGAAACCTCCACCTTACCATCGAACATGATGTATGCGCGATCCACGATGTCCAGCGTCTGCTCGACATTGTGATCGCTGATGAGGACGCCGATTCCGCGGTGCCGCAGTCCGGCGACGATCTGCTGAATGTCGTGGACCGCGATGGGATCCACGCCCGCAAACGGCTCGTCCAGCATCATGAACTTCGGCTGCGTGACGAGCGCGCGCGTGATCTCGAGACGCCGCCGCTCTCCGCCGGACAACGCGTACGCCTTGCTGTGCCGCAGTCGCTTGATGCTCAATTCATCCAACAGCGTTTCCAGTCGCGCACGCCGCGCCTCCGGCGAGATCTTCAGTGTCTCCAGAATCGCCAGAATGTTCTCTTCCACCGTGAGTTTACGGAAGATCGAGGGTTCCTGCGAGAGGTAGCCGATGCCGCGCCGCGCGCGCTGATACATCGGCATGTTGGTGATGTCCTCGCCGTCGTGCAGGATGCGGCCGGCGAGCGGCTGAATGAGCCCGACGATCATGTAGAAGGTCGTCGTCTTGCCGGCGCCGTTCGGGCCGAGCAGTCCGACGATCTCTCCCTGCTGCAGACGCAGCGCGACGTCATTCACGACGCGCCGGCGCCGATACATTTTCACGAGGCCTTGTGCTTCGAGCACACTGGTGCCGGTCGGAAGCGGACGCGGAGCGTGCTCACCGATCGCTGGATGCTCGAAGGTGTTCCGCAGGGCACCGGCGATCTCGCCGCGCAGCGGCGCGATCTCGCTCCAGAGGGCCTCGGCCAGCCGCAGGCGCGACTGGGGCTCACTCAAGCCCTGCGGTGGCAGCACCACGACGCCGTCGCTCGCGAGCCTAGGGAAGACGGAGCGCGCGAGATGCTGGCGGACTTCGTCGAGCCCCAGGCGCCCTGCTTCGCGGTCAGCGTCCTTGCCCTCGGCGCGGACCATCTGCAGGTGATCGTCGCGATAGCGGATCGCGACCTCGTTGAACACCGCGGTGCCGTCCTCCGCGGCAGTGCTGACGAGCGCGTGTAATGCGAGGCAGAGCGAGCGGTCGCCAGCGGCGACGCCGTCCAGCAATGTCCGGACGCGCTCCGGGAGGGCGGGCGATGTCATGGGCGGGCCACACCTGGCCGGGCCGCTGGCGGCGCTGCGGCCGCCGAACCCGCCCTCCCGGCGGCGCGCGTGGAATCGGGCGTCGGTTCGAGATACATACCGACCGCCTTATCGAGCACGGTCACCGTTTGTACCTGCTGCGCGTCGAATCGCACCGTGATGGCCGACCCACGCACGTAGTTGAGCGATGGCTTCGCCGTCGGCGTCGCGGCAGGAATCTGATAGAAGGAGCTCGCGCTCCCCTTCGCCACCAGCGTGCGAATCCTCGGTTTCCTCGCGCTGTCGCCCGGTGCCAGGGTGTCGAACGCCGCCACGATCGTGTCGCCGCGCAGCCAATCGCGCTCCGCGGAACGCAGCTTGGTCGTATCGGGAAGGGTCTCCGCGAACGCCCCGCGCACGGCGCGCATTTCTCGAATGCGCTGATCCGGCATGATGACCTCAATGGAATCGGCGACGATGTTGCGGTCGAGCGACGTCACGCGTGCCCGGGACGGACCCCACGCGTAGGCGCGCTGCATCCGGTCGCGATCCACGCGAATGTCCACCGTGTCGGACGCGAGATCCAGATCCGAGCTCGTCGCGTGTGCGCGATCGTACGCCAGCACCCGTTCCAACTTCTTCTGCCGCGAGAATATGTCGATGACGTTGCCCCGCAGGGTGAAGGGCCGCTCCCGCCTCCCCTCGATCACGGGATTGCGCATCAACCGGGCGAACTCCGATCCCTTGTCCAGCATCGCCGAATCCGCCGTGGCCGTGATGTCGGGGCGGGTGATCTCGACGGCGCCCGTGGCGTACACGATGCTGTCCGCCTCGGTGACGAGTTGATTCGCGACGACGCTGACCGGCTCTCCCGGTGTGCCGGCAGCCGTGCGCTCGACCAGTTGCATCCGCGGACGACCGGTGGCCACCATGCGCGAGTGCGCGCGAATACCCGGCACG
>JANNOC010000011.1:0-1556 GCA_031398865.1 Gemmatimonadota bacterium
GTCACCGAGGTACTTCCCGGTGGTGTGAAGTGGGCCATGCTGGGCTACGATCAGCTGACGGTCGAATCCCGTTATGCACGCCCGCGCCGGGTCGAAGTCAACGCCGTGCAGGGCGACTGGTTCGGCATCAAGAATATGGGCATTTCCAGCGGACGGTTGTTCACCGAACAGGAATACGAGCTCGGCACCCCTGTGCTGGTCATCGGCGAGGACGTCAAGGAGCACTTCTTCCCGAACGTCGATCCCATTGGCCGCGAAGTGCGCATCGGCAAGCTGCCCTACACCGTGGTCGGCGTCGCGGAGAAGCAAGGCAGCGCGTTCGGTCTTTCGATGGACAAGTTCGCCGTCGCGCCGTATCAGTCGCCGGTGCACCGTCTGGTGAATCGCTTCAAGGTCATTGACGCGGTCATCATTCAGGCACCCACGGAACAGGCGATGACGCTCGCGATGGAGAACGTCCGGCAGGTGATGCGCACGCGGCATCATCTGCGTCCCGCGCAGCGCGACAACTTCTCCCTGCAGACGTCGGATTCCGCGCTCGCGTTCTGGAAGAAGATTCAGGGATTTCTGGTGTGGGCGGGCATCGCCCTCCCCGCGGTTGGGCTCGTGGTTGGATCCATCGTCATCATGAACATCATGCTGGTGGCTGTGGCCGAGCGCACCCGGGAGATCGGTATTCGGAAGGCGTTGGGTGCGCGCCGCAGCGATATCCTGCGGCAGTTCCTCGTGGAAGCCGCGACGCTCAGCACCATGGGCGCGATCCTCGGCATCGTGCTGGGCGCTGGATTGGCGAAGCTCATCGCGATGGTGTCGCCATTGCCCGCCGCCGTCGCTCTGTGGTCCGTTATCGTGTCCGTCGTGATCGGCGGAGGCGTCGGCATGGTCGCCGGCGTGTATCCCGCGAGCCGCGCGGCTCGGCTCGACCCCATTCTCGCGCTGCGTCAGGAATAGCGCATGAGCGTCGCCACACGGGTCAGCAGCCTCATGGAAGGCGTGATCATCGCGATTGACGCATTGCGCGCCAACAAGGTGCGCGCGGCTCTCACGATTCTCGGCGTGGCGATCGGCGTGTTCGTCGTCGTCATCATGTCCGCGGCGATTCACGGCATCAACACCAGCGTCGCGCAGGAGTTCGAGGAGGCGGGCCCGACCACGTTCTTCGTGTCGCGCTATCCGATCACCTTCGAGGCCTGCGACGGATCGGACGAAACGTGCAAGTGGCGCAACAACCCGGCGATCACGATCAACGAAGCGACCGCCATCGGACGGCTGGAGAGCATCGAAGGTGTGATTGCGCGGACCGGGACGTCGGCGCCCGTGAAGTACGCCGACCGCGCGTTGTCCGGCGCGTCGGTGCAAGGCTACACCGCGAACTGGCTCGAGGTGGACGGAGGCGACATCTTCCCGGGCCGCAGCTTCACGCAGTCGGAGAACACGACGGCGGCGCGCGTCATCATCATCAACGACAAGATGGCGGAGCAGCTGTTCAACGACAGAGACCCGATCGGTAAAGTCATTCTCGTGGGCGGCGCGCCGTTCGAAGTGATCGGACTGTA
>JANNOC010000027.1:0-2942 GCA_031398865.1 Gemmatimonadota bacterium
TGCCACTTCCGGCGGCATTGTGCGCGGAATCGATGGTCGCCACGACATGAAAGCCGCGCTCCCCGGCCAGGTCGGCCAGTGCGTGACCCATGCGTCCCATTCCGATGATGGCGAGGCGCAACGTGGGTACGGCAGACACCGCGGCGCCAGTCACGTCGTCGCGCCAGCCTGCGCCGGGAAGAAGACTGCGTGCAGCCGTTGCATCGCGGCCGCGACCTGATCACCGTCGAGGAGAATCGTCAGGTTGATCCCCGTGGCACTGAGCGACAACATGTGGATGCGCAGTCCTTCCAGCGCCGACAACGCCTGTCCCATTGCGGCCGAGCTCTCTGACAAGCCCGCGCCAACAATGGAGATGATTCCCCGGTTGCGCTCCACCGTGACGTCACCGAGTGCGCTGAGCGCAGGCACCAATGCTTCCAGATGCGACGGATCGTCCACCGTGACCGAGACGGACACTTCGGATGTGGCAACGACGTCCACCGACGTGCGGTGACGTTCAAAGATCTCGAAGACGGTGCGAAGGAAACCGTGGGCGAGCAACATACGCGACGCGCGAATCTTCACGATAGTGACGTCACCTTTGCCGGCGATCGCGCTCACGGCCCGCTGCGGGGCATCGAAGGTGATGAGCGTTCCCCGGCCTTCCGGCCGCCGCGAATTGTAGATGAACACGGGAATGCCGCGCCGAACCGCCGGCGCGATGGTGCTGGGGTGTAGCACCTTTGCCCCAAACGACGCGAGCTCGGAGGCCTCGTCGAAGCGGATCCGCTCGATGAGTTGGGCGCCTGGCACGATGCGCGGATCGGCGGTGAGCATTCCATCCACGTCGGTCCAGATCTCGATCGCCTCCGCCTGCAACGCGGCGCCTATCAGCGAAGCGCTGTAGTCCGAGCCCCCACGTCCGAGCGTCGTCGTTATGCCGGCGCGCGTCGCGCCGATGAATCCCCCCATTACGGGAACGCGCCGCTGCCGCAGGAGGGGAAGCAGTCGCGTCCGTGCGGCGTCTGCGATGGCATCGGGCTGGGGCTCGGCGCGCGTGAACGTATCGTCGGTCACCATCACGTCGCGCGCGTCCACCAGATCGGCGGGAATCCCGCGCTTCTGGAAGAGCGCGACAACGAGATGTGACGAGAGACGCTCACCCATCGCGGCGATGGCGTCGAGGCTGCGCGGCGTCAGATGCCCCAGGACGGAGAGCGCTCCCACCAGACTCGCGAGCTCATCGATCGTCGCGCCGAGCTCCGCCGCGACGTCGTTCCCTTCCGGCGTCTCGCCAAGCAGGATGTCCGCCTGCCCCAGATGCCGATCGCGGAGCGTTTCTACGTTGCGCATCGCACCGATCAGCTGACCCGCGACCGCCTGCTCCGCCATCGCAAGCAGCGCGTTGGTCGTTCCCGCCATCGCGGACACGATGACCACCGGCTTGCGTTTTAACCGCTCGGCGACGATGGATGCCGCGCGCTCGATGGCCTCGGCATCGCCGACCGCGGTGCCGCCGAACTTGATGATGATCACGCGAGCGCGGGAATGCTGCTTCTCGCTGTGGCCACGAGAAACTCGGCGTTCAGCACCGAGCCGCCGGCCGCGCCACGGATGGTGTTGTGCCCCAGCGCCACCAACCGCACGTGAAACACCGGATCGGCACGAATGCGCCCGACGACGACGCTCATCCCGCTGCCGCTCATCACATCGCGTCGCGGTTGCGGCCGATCGGGCTCTTCGCTGACGATGAGCGCGCGCTCCGGAGCGCTCGGCAGCGCGCGAATTTCGGACGGGGCGTTCCACCCGCACAACGCGCGCGACACCTCCTCGGCCGTGACTGGCATGCGAAACGCGATGGACATGCACACCGTGTGGCCGTGCTCCACCGCCACGCGATTGGCATGCGCCGTGATCCGGATCGGAGCGGCCGTTACACCGCCGTTGTCGTAAGTGCCCAGCAGCTTCGGCACTTCTCGCTCGATCTTGCCTTCCTCCTCCGCGATGAACGGGATCACGTTGCCGAGGATGTCCAGCGACGGGACGCCGGGATACCCGGCACCCGAGACGGCCTGCATCGTGGAGAGAAACAGCTGCGACAGGCCGCCGCCCAGACCGCGCAGCGGCGCCAGCGCCATCGCGGCGACGGTGGCCGCACAGTTCGCGTTCGTGACGATAGCTCCACTCCACCCGCGCGCCTCGCGTTGCGTCGACAGCAGTGCGAGGTGCTCCGGGTTGACCTCCGGAATCACCAGCGGCACGTCCGGCTCCATGCGGAAATTCTTCGCGTTGCTGAGCAGCAGCCGGCCGGCGCGCGCGAATGCCGGCTCGATCTCGCCGGCAGCGGCGGCGTCAAGCGCCGAGAAGACGATTGGCGAGCGCACGGCCGCCGGATCGCACGGCACGACGACGCGCTGGGCGATATCCGGAGGCATGCTGCCCTCGATCCATCGCACAACGTCGCCGTAGCGTCGCCCCGCCGACCGTTCGGACGCGGCCAGCTCAGTGAGCTCGAACCACGGATGGCGCGCAAGCAGGCGGATGAAGGTCTGCCCGACGGCACCGGTCGCGCCCAGCACGGCCACGGGCCAGCGTCCTGGCGCCACCCCCTCCCCCGTACGCGTGTTCATGCGGCCAGCAGGGTGCGCACGAGCCGTGCGTACGCATCAACGCTCGCGCGCAACTCCCGCGTGTCGATGTACTCGTCAGGCGTGTGGGCGACGTGGATGGAGCCGGGTCCGAAGAGCAGTGGCGTGCCCCAGCGGCCAAGCAGCGGGATGTCGGAGGTGTACGCGACCGGCGCCACCTCGAAGCCCGGCACGGTGTGGAAGAACTGCGCGGGGATGAAGGAGCCGAACTCGACCTCCGCGCCGCCGCGTGCCGCCCACGCCTCCACCATCTCCTTCACGGGCTCGACGTCGCCAACGAGACGGAACATCAGCTCGGCTTCCGCCGCCGCC
>JANNOC010000067.1:0-3175 GCA_031398865.1 Gemmatimonadota bacterium
AGGGCGCGCTCAAGGGACTGATCACGGTCCGGGACATTCACAAGCGCCGCGAGTTCCCGCAGGCGAATAAGGATCAGCACGGTCGCCTCCGGGTGGCTGCCGCGATCGGTGCCGCCGGCGACTTCATCGAACGGGCGCGCGCCCTCGCCGACGCCGGCGTGGACGTGCTCGTGATCGACACGGCGCATGGCCACAGTGACGGGGTGTTGCGCGCGACCACACTGGTTCGCGATGCGTTCCCCGACGTGCAGCTGGTGGTCGGTAACATCGCCACCCGTGAGGGAGCGGCAGCCTTGGTCGAGCGGGGAGTGGATGCGGTCAAGGTGGGAGTCGGGCCAGGCTCCATCTGCACCACGCGGGTGGTCACCGGCGTCGGTGTCCCCCAGCTGACCGCCGTTTTCGACGCGGTGGAAGGCGCCGGTGACATACCGGTCATTGCCGACGGGGGCATCAAGTATTCGGGCGACATCGTGAAAGCGCTGGCCGCGGGCGCGTCGAGCGTGATGATGGGCTCGATGCTCGCCGGAACCGAGGAGAGTCCGGGCGAATCGCTGCTCCTGGAGGGCCGCCGCTTCAAGATCATCCGCGGCATGGGAAGCCTCGCGGCGATGCAGGACGGCAGCGCGGATCGCTACTTCCAGGAAGGCGAGATGTCGCCGAAGAAGATGGTCCCTGAGGGCATCGAGGGACGCGTCCCGTACAAGGGACCGGTGTCCGACGTTCTATACCAGATGGTGGGTGGATTGCGCAGCGGAATGGGCTACATCGGATGCGCGAATATTCAGGAACTGCGCACCGAGAGCCGCTTCGTTCGCATCACAGCCGCTGGGCTGCGGGAATCGCACCCGCACGACGTCACCATCACGCGCGAAGCGCCGAACTACTCCGTCTAGCCGCGCCCGCCTTCGCGGGATCGGGAGGGCCAGCAAGAGGCCGCTCCCGCACGCCGGGCGCCCGTCCCCGCCCGACGAGCCGCTCATTGACAACGTCCCGGCGCGACCCGACTTTCACCCCTCGTTTGCCGCTGTGACCGCCGCCCAACGGCGGGATCATCCCCCGAAGGATTGGCGTCATGGGTTTGTGGTCCACGAAGAGTCTGGCCGTCTTGCAGACCGAAGCCAGCGGCGAGGGGACGCACACGCTGCGCCGCAGCCTCGGCGCGGTGAATCTGACGCTGTTGGGCATCGGCGCGATCATCGGCGCGGGGATCTTCGTCCTCACGGGCACCGCGGCGGCGCAACACGCGGGGCCAGGCATCGTGTACTCCTTTGTTCTCGCGGGAGTCGCGTGTTTGTTTGCCGGCCTCTGCTACGCGGAATTCGCGTCCATGATTCCGATCGCGGGCAGCGCGTACACCTACGGCTATGCGACACTCGGCGAGCTGTTCGCCTGGATCATTGGCTGGGACCTGATTCTGGAGTATCTGTTTGCCGCCTCCACGGTAGCCGTGGGCTGGTCGGGATACTTCACACGGCTGATGGCCGACGTGGGCTTCCCCATTCCCGCGGCATACAGCAGCGCGCCCTTTACCGTGGAGGGGACGCATACGCTGGTTCGCACGGGGGCCGTCGTCAATCTCCCGGCGATGCTGCTCGTGCTGCTGCTGACGTCGCTGCTCGTCCTCGGTATCCGAGAGTCGGCGGCACTGAACAATGTGATTGTCTTCGTGAAGGTCGCGATCGTCTTTCTGGTGATCGGCTTTGGTTTCATGTTCGTGAACTCCGACAACTGGCATCCGTTCGTTCCACCTGGTACCGGCGTGAAGGGCGAGTTTGGATGGAGCGGCGTGCTTACAGGCGCGGGAGTGGTCTTCTTTGCCTACATCGGCTTTGACGCTGTATCCACGGCCGCCCAGGAAGCCAAGAATCCGCAGCGCGATCTCCCCATCGGCATTCTGACATCGCTCGCCGTGTGCACCGTGTTGTACATCCTCATGGCGCTGGTCATGACGGGGCTGGTGCACTACTCGCAGCTCAACGTGGCTGAGCCGGTGTACGTTGCCCTCGACGCTGCGGGACCGGGGCTCGCCTGGCTCAAGTACCTCACGACGGTCGGTGCGATTGCGGGGTTGGCATCCGTGGTGCTCGTCATGCTCTTGGGGCAGCCGCGCATCTTCTACGCGATGGCGCGCGATGGTCTCCTGCCGAGCGTATTCGGCAAGGTGCATCCACGATTCAAGACGCCCTACATCGCGACGATCATTACCGGTCTGGTCGCAACCGTCATTGCGGGACTTTTTCCCATCGGACTGCTCGGCCAACTCGTCTCCATTGGAACGCTGTTCGCCTTCGTGATCGTATGCGCCGGGATCCTCGTGCTGCGCCGCCGCAGCCCCGACCTGCCGCGGCCGTTCCGGACGCCGATGGTTCCGCTGGTGCCGATTCTCGGCATCCTTACTTGCGGATGGCTCATGTACGGGCTACCCGTGGACACGTGGCTGCGCTTGCTGATCTGGATGGTACTGGGCCTGGCTATTTACTTCCTGTATGGGCGGCGGAACTCGCGCATCGGTATGAGCGAGCGCGCCGCCGCCGGCGGGGACTGACGCGCCCCGCACTGCTCCGGACGCGGCGACGCTCGCGCTCGCCGCTCCCCGTTCACCCTCGATCATGCCTCTGACGCTTCCCAACCTGCTCGCGATCGCCCCGGCCCGCCGCGCCGCCATGGCGCTGCTCATTCCGGAGCTGCAGGCGGGGCGCACGGTCGCGCTGTCCACGCACATGAACGCGGATGGCGATGGGTGCGGCTCGGAGACGGCGCTGGCGCGCATACTCATCGAGCGCGGAATGACCGTGCGGATCGTCAATCCGACGCCCTGGCCCGCGATGTTCGAGTTTCTGCTGGGCGATGGGGTGCGCGACATGAGCGCGGCGGGCGCCGCGGCCCTTGAGGGCGTCGATGTGCTGATCGTATTGGATGTCAGCGACGTCAAGCGACTGGGTGCGCTGACCGACACAGTACGCAAGATGTCCGCACCGAAGCTCGTCATCGATCATCACATCGCGACCGACGAGCCTGCGGGGTCGCTGGTACTCGCCGATACGACGGCGTGCGCCACGGGCGAGCTGGTCTTCGACCTGGCATGCGAGCTGGGAGTGCGGATCACGGAGCCGGTCGCGAAGGCATTGTACGCGGCGATTCTCACCGACACCGGCGGCTTCCGCTTCAGCAATAC
>JANNOC010000098.1:0-6413 GCA_031398865.1 Gemmatimonadota bacterium
GCTGGCGACGGGCGTCATGGAGCCAGCGGTGGTTGCGGACGCCGCATTCGGCCCGATTGCGCGCCGCCCTCTCGACGTTCCGCCCGACGAGCGCGTGGCCGAATCTCCGCCGCCGACGGCGCCGCTGCATCGCTTCGTGACGCTGACCAACGCGACAGCGGGCGCGACTATCCTGAGCGACGGGCTCGCCGAGTATGAAGCACAGTGTGATGGCGGCGTAGCAGTCACTCTCATACGCGCCGTGGGGCGGCTGTCCCGGAGCGATCTGCCGGAGCGACCCGGTCACGTGGACCGGGCGACGCGCACGCCAGCGGCGCAGTGCCTTGGGCCCTTCCGAGCACGGCTCGCCATCTTTCCACACCAGGCCCGTGATCGTGCGCTCGCGCCGCTGGTAGAGCGTGCCGCCGAAGACATGCTGTCGCCCTTGCGTGGCACCGCCCTTCGCTCGCGAACCGACACGCCGCCCGCGATCCTCGGCGCGGAACTCAGCGGCGATGGCCTGACGTTCTCGGCGCTGATCTCGAGCGACGACGGCGCGTGGATGCTCGCGCGCTGCGTGAACGTCACCGAGGACGAATGCGAAGGGGTGTGGCGCTTCGATCGCGCGTTACGCGAGGCGCACGATGCGCGACTCGACGGCACGCTCCTGGACGCCATTGCGGTAGACGGCGCGACCGTCTCGTTCATTGCCGGCCCGCGCGCCGTCGTCACCATCGCGGTGCGCTAGCCACCCCTTGAAGCGGCGCCGCATGCCGTGTGCATATTGCAGCTGTGACACCGCTTCTCTCACCTGCGCAGCTCGCCGAACGGCGCGCCGCCGCGCACGGACCGCTGGCAGTGCTGGCGGATTCCCTGGCGGCCGACCTCGAGCCGTTGCTGGCGTCGGAGCCGTTCGTTCCCCGGGTGAAGGCGCGTCTGACCCGTGCGGGTGGACGCTGTCCGCGAGACGGCAGTACGCTCGACTTCGATCCTTTCAGCCCTCGCGCTCATCGATGCCCTCGATGCCGTGGCGTTGACGAAGGGGAGGAGCACCATCGCGCGTGGGTGGTCTGGTATCAGCTCTGGCTGGCGGAACGCGCTGTCCAGGGCGCGGCGCTCGACGCGCGGCATTTCCTGCCCTTCGTGCTGTCGCATGCCTGAGTCGCTCCTCGCGGCCGTTCGCGTCGTGCTGTACGAGCCGCAGGATCCCGTCAACATCGCGGCGACCGTGCGAGCGATGAAGAACATGGGCGTCGTCGAGCTGCATCTCGTCCGCCCTGTGCCGTACGAACCCAATCGCATCGAGATCGTCGCCCACGACACGATGGACATCGTCCAGCGCATACAGGAACACGACACACTGGAGAGCGCGCTGGCGGGGTGCATCCGAGTCGCCGGGTATACCGCGCGCCGTCGCGCGGCGAAACGGACGCGCCTCGGGCCGCGTGACGCTGCCGCCGACCTACTCGGCTACGCCGCAGACGGGCCGGTCGCGCTGCTCTTCGGGCGGGAAGACCATGGCCTGCCGAACGACGCCCTCGATCAGGCGCACGTCGTCGTCACCGTGCCGACGACCAGTCACGCGTCCTTGAATCTTGCGCAGGCGGTATTGATCGCGCTGTACGAACTACATCTGGCGGACGCGCGCGCGACGCGCCCCATCGCGCCACCGAAGAAGGACGCGCCGCCCGCAACCGTTGACCAGCTGCAGCGTCTCTTCGTCGATGCCGAGCGCGCACTGGTCGCACTGGACTTCTTCAAGACGCGCTACCCGGAGCATGTGATGCGCTCGGCGCGATCCCTGGTCCATCGCGCGGCGCCGGACGCGCGTGAGATCGAGCTCGTGCGAGCGATGGCGATCGAAGTGCTGCGCACGATCGACCGCGTGCGCCGCGGCGCGTCGTCGGCATAACGATCACGTGAGGCAGCCGCCGCGATCGTCAGGCAGCGATTTCACCCGCGGTGCGACGGTGTCGTTCTGCGGGCGAAGACTTGCGCCGAATCATGAGGCTGGACAAGTTACGCGCCGGGCAAAGCGACTTGTGAGAACGTTCACGAAGTCGAGTGATTTCATCGGCTTTCTCGAAGGGGGGCAATGACTCAGCGGAGACAATGGGCTGCTGTTCCGGGATTGCTCGCACTGGCGGCGGTGGCCGCGATGCTCTCGGCGTACAGCGGCGCGTCATCGCCCGAGGGACGCCAACCGGCACAGCCCATCGCCTTCCCGCATCCCACGCACGTGAAGACCCTAGGGATGAATTGTCTCTACTGTCACTTCTCGGCGAACAAGTCGCCCGATCCCGGAATGCCGGCGGTCGGAACCTGCATGGGATGCCACACGGTCGGGGTGCAGACGCCCGAGATCAAGAAACTCGCGACGTACTGGACCAAGAAGCAGCCGATTCCGTGGGCGCGCATTCACAAGTTGCCCGAATACGTCCGCTTCCCGCACATGCGTCACGTCAATGCGGGCGTTACCTGCCAGTCGTGCCACGGCCAGGTGCAGGACATGAAGACCGTGTATCAGGAAAACAGCCTCAACATGGGCTGGTGCATCAACTGCCATATCGAGCGCAAGGCGCGCTACGATTGCGCCAATTGCCACTACTGATCGTGTGTCTGTCCGCTTCTCTCTGCCTTTGCGGCCCGGGCGACACAAATTCGAGCGCCAGCACGCGGGCATCCCTCGAGGAATCACTGCATGAGTGTTGACGCGGGGGCGATAGGCGTTAGGCGTCGCGAGTTCCTGAAGATCCTGGGTGCGAGCGGCGCCGCCACCACCCTGGTCGGGTGCAGCTCGGGTGATGTCGAGAAGCTGATTCCATACGTGGTGAATCCAGACCAGACGGTGCCGGGCGTCTCGACCTATTACGCGAGCACCTGCCGTGAATGCTCCGCCGCGTGTGGCATCATCGTGGAGACGCGGGATGGCCGCGCTATCAAGATCGAGGGCAATCCCGCGCATCCCGTGAACCAGGGCGCGCTGTGTGCACGCGGCCAGTCGGCACTCCAGGGACTGTACAATCCCGATCGCTATCGCGGTCCGATGATCCGTCGCGATGGCACGCTCACGCCCGCGACGTGGGACGAGGCGCTCACGCTACTGAGCCAGAAGCTCGGCGAAGTGCGTAGCCGCGGCGGCGCGGCGAGCGCGGTCTTCGTCAATCAGCACGAGTCGGGAAGCTTCCCCGCGTTTCTCGACGAATGGCTGTCCGCGTTCGGCATGCCTGGACACTACAGCTACGAGGGCGAGATCGATCACGCGGTCGTGGCGGCCAACCGCGAGTCGTACGGCGTCGCGTGGCCGGAGCTGAACTTCGCCGCGGCGCGACTCATTGTGTCATTCGGCGCCGACTTCCTGGACGGGTGGGGAGCGTCGGTGCCGCAGCAACTTTCCTTTGCCGATGCGCGCGCCAAGCTGCAGGACGCGCCACGCGTGGTCTACGTTGGCGCGCGCCGCTCGCTCACCGGACTCAATGCCGACGAATGGGTTCCGGCCCGGCCCGGCAGTGAGCTTGCCATCGTGAACGCGTTGCGAGGTTCCGGATCGCTGGCCTCGGCGGCCGACACCAGCGGCGTGCCGATCGGGACGCTCGAGCGGCTCGCCCGAGACATCGCGGCCACACGGCCCAGTCTCCTCGTCTCCGGCGTGTCGAGCAGCAACGCGATGGACGTCGCGCTCGCGGTGAACGCCTTCAATGCGTCGCTCGGAAACGTTGGCCTGACAGTCGTGCCGGCGAACGCATTGCGTGGCTTCGAAAACGCGGCGACACCGGCCGACCTGCGGGGCGTCGCGGAGCGCATGAATGCCGGGAGCGTTCCCCTGCTCATGGTGCGGGGAGTCAATCCGTCGTATTCGGTGCCGAAGTCCGCGCGCTTCGCCGAGGGGATGGCGAAGGTGCCCTTCAAGGTCAGTTTCAGCTGCTATCCCGACGAAACCACGGTGCTGTGCGACCTCGTGCTTCCGGACCATCATTCGCTGGAGCAGTGGGGCGACGCGGAGCCGATGCGCGGCACGTTGGGATTGCAGCAGCCGACGATGGATCCGGTGTTCAACACACGGGCTACCGCCGACGTGCTCATCGCAGTGGCGCAGAAGGATCCGGGCGCGGCGGCACGCTATCCGGCCAAAGACTACCGCACATGGTTCATCGGTCGTTTTCCGGGCGGCGCGGACGCCCTGACGGCGGCGCTGCCGCAAGGCTTCGCCAGCGGCGCTCCGCTGCCGTATCGCGCCGTGTCGCACCAGCGTTCGGCGGCTCCGGCTGCCCCGGCCGAAACGGGCGACTTCCATTTCATGGTGTATCCATCGCCCACGTTAGGCGACGGACGCGGGGCCAACAAGCCGTGGCTGCAAGAGCTGCCCGATCCGGTCAGCAAGCGATGCTGGCAGTCGTGGGTGGAGATCCATCCGGAAACCGCGCGCCGTCTTGGTGTCGAGAACGGCGACGTCGTGCAGGTGGAGACATCGGCGGGAAGCGTGCGCGGACCAGCGTATCTGTATCTCGGCATCAGGCCTGACACCGTGGCCATGCCGCTCGGACTGGGTCACACGGCGTATGGTCGGTACGCGGAGGGCTGTGGCGCGAACGCCCTCGACGCGGTGGGCGGCGTTGTCGATCAGGGGTCCGGGGCCATGGCGTTCTCCAGCCACCGCGCGCGCGTCACGAAGACCGGCACGCACGATCGCGTCGTGACGACGGAAGGCTCCGCGCGGCAGCACGGCCGCGGCATCGCGCAGGCGATGCTCGCGAGCGAACTCGCGGAGCACGGTGATGCGCACGCCGCCGCCGCGGGGCACGCGTTCATGGGTGACGCTTCGCACGAGTTTCTGCCGGGCCTGCGCTCCCCCGTGGCGAACGACGCGCAGGGCGACCTCGGGAATCCCGCGTCGAAGGACAAGGGCATGTACGACCCGACGCACTGGAGCGGAATGGCCAAACGCCGCTGGGCGATGACCATCGACCTCGCGCGCTGCACGGGCTGCTCGGCGTGCGTCACGGCGTGCTACGCGGAGAACAATATTCCCACGGTGGGTGCGCCATGGCAGGTGATGAGCGTCATGCCCGATCGTACCGGCTTCGGCGCCAATCTTCTGCGCGGCCGGGAGATGAGCTGGATTCGTCTGGAGCGGTACTTCGAAGGCGCCGAGCACGAGGACGGCCACTTCGACGCGCACTTCGAAGCGCGTTTCCTTCCGATGCTCTGTCAGCACTGCGGCAACGCGCCATGCGAGCCCGTGTGTCCCGTGTTCGCGACATATCACGCGCCGGATGGGCTCAACGTGCAGGTCTACAATCGTTGCGTCGGCACGCGCTACTGCTCCAACAACTGCCCGTACAAGGTTCGCTACATGAACTGGTTCGGCTATGGGGAGGCGGATCGCAAGCAGTACGCGTTCCCCGAGCCGCTCAACTGGCAATTGAACCCAGACGTTACCGTTCGCGGCAAGGGCGTCATGGAGAAGTGTTCCTTCTGCGTGCAGCGCATTCGCGAGGCGGAGAGTCGCGCGACGCTGGAAGGACGCGAGATGGAGCCTGACGAGTTCACGTCGGCGTGCGCGCAGGCGTGCCCTTCCCGCGCCATCACGTTCGGGGACGCGGCCGACGAGAATTGGTCGGTCGCGAAGCTCGCGCACGACCGCCGCGCGTACCATGTGTTCGCGGAGCTCAACACCTACACGGCGGTCGTCTATCTGAAGAAGGTCAATCACCCGGGAAGCGGGCAGCAGGCCATCGCCCCCGCGACGGGCACGGAGCACTAGCCGATGGCGACCGTGCCCGGGCGCGCAGCGAACGCGGAGGGGTTCGCACGCCCGAACATTCCGAGTGCGACCGTGCAGCTTCCCGCCGTGCGCGACTACGAGCAGGTGGACAACGAGATCACCGCGACGCTGCATCCGACCGTCGCGTGGTTCATCGGACTGGGCACCGCCGTCTTTTTCCTGCTGCTCGGCATCGCCGCATGGATCTATCAGATCTGGGATGGTATCGGTGCCGCGGGCTATCACCCACCCGTGATGTGGGGCGTCTACATCATCACGTTCGTGTTCTGGATCGGCATTGGACACGCGGGCACACTGATCTCGGCAATCCTGTACCTGTTTCGTGCGGGCTTCCGCACGACGATCTATCGCTGCGCCGAAGCGATGACGGTGTTCGCCGTGATGACGGCGGGACTCTTCCCGATTCTGCATCTCGGGCGGCCGTGGAAGTTTTTCTGGCTGATCCCGTACCCGAACTGGCGATTGATCTGGCCGAACTTCAAGTCGCCGCTCGTCTGGGACGTGTTCGCGATCACCACGTACCTCACGATCTCTTCCACGTTTCTGTACGTCGGCCTGATCCCCGACATCTCGGTGCTGCGTGACCGCGAAAAGAATCCGGTGCGGAAGGCGATCCTCTCGGTGCTCAGCTTTGGCTGGCGGAACAGTG
>JANNOC010000118.1:0-4141 GCA_031398865.1 Gemmatimonadota bacterium
CTCATCACGTCCGCATGCGCTCGTGGTCGCCGTGGCGAGCACCACCATCATGGCGACGATCATTCTGCGCTCAACGCCCATTGTTGCTTCCCTCCTTCGTTGCCGGCACTTCGCGATCATCGGATGGCGCACCTGCTGCCAGCCAGTCCCGGAAATCATCGGTTGATCCCGCCAGCCGCCATTCTTCCCATATGGTCAACGCCATCGCCCGCACCGGTCCGTCCGCGACACCTTCGCTGATGCATCGCTGAAGCAGCCACTCCTCGAACTCTGCCGGATCAGGATCGTCGCGTACCACTTCCTCCAGGAGATCGTGCTTGATCTGCAGGCCAATCGAATCCGCTGTCGTATTCCGCGAACGGCGTTTGCGACGTCCCTCGGAGGCCCCCAGCGCGGAAAGCAATTCGCTGCAGAGCCGAGCCGGTCGGAGAGAACTGCTCACGTCCATCGTGCAAGCACCCGCGGAAGCGAGCTGACGCGCTCGATGGTGATCGTAAGAGGGAAGGCGCGCCGCGCCGGCCGGGCATAGCCGCGCTCCTGCGCGGCAAGGTCGAGCTCGACGCTTCCCAGATCTTCCATCAGAAGAGATTGCAGGGACATGGGGCGCAGCACGCTGAACGTCTTTATGTACCCGTTGCAGCTCTTGCAGACGTCAATGCGACGAGTTTGCTCCTGCCCTTCGGGAAGGAGCGAGCCGAGTTGGTCGTGATGAATCTCGCCGCAGAAAGGGCAGTGCAGCACAGGAAGCATCCAGTCGCTCGCGCAGCGGCCGCAGCGTAGCCGGCGGTTGCGCTCCAATCCGCGCAACTCGCCGAGCGCCGGCCACGCGGCGCAGATGGGGCAGTAACCTTTCATCCACGTGTCCGGCACCGAGCTGTTGAGTCGCTTGGCGCACGCATGGAGCAGCGGCACAGCGGCGAGGTGAGCGATAACACCCAGCGCCTCTGGCTCGACGTCCGCGCTGCCAGCCAGTTGCTCGATGGCGTCGTGATCCTGCGTGATGGAGGCCTGCAGAAAATCCAGAGCGTCGAGCCGCACCGAGCGGAGCGCCGCGAGCGAATCGCCGGCCTCACCGCCTTCCCCCGCGGCTTTCAGAAGATCGCGCACGAGGCGCCGCACGGGTCGGGCGTTAAGGCGTACCACCGCGCCATGCAGCAGCGGCGCCGCGAGCGAGGCAAGGTCCGGGCGAATGCCTTCGCCAGCGGGATTCACTGGTGCGGGCGGCGGCGCCGCGGCATCCCAGAAATCATCCTCGGCCCTGTCCAGCACCAGCTCCACCAGCCGGAGCCACGGCCGCCAAGCGGGAGGGTGAGGCTGGGGCGCTACGATTTTTTGCGTTTGGCCTCCGGAAAATCCCCCGGCAGGCCGGATGCTGGGCGCGGTCCCGTGCATTCGTCGTCAGGCATGAGGCAAGGCGTCTTGTAGTACATCTTGGACCCGGCGTGCATTCGGACGACGGGATTGCGATTGTCGGCGTCGGCGCCACGCCCGCCGCCGCGTGCGCGCCCGGCCTCCGGACTGGCGCACGCGCCCAGCGCCAGCGCCGCCACAATCGCGACGGCCAGTCGTGCGCGGAATTGCGGCGTCATGAACGCATCACCTGGTCGCTTGCCACGTGAATCTGCTCGGAGGCGAGGATCACGACGACCCGCAGCATGAAACCTCCAAATAGCACGAGCATCGCCATGGTTCCGAGCCTGTCCGTCACGCGTGCCACCTTGCCGGCTCCTATCGCCAGCGGCGCAAGGATTCCAGCTATGAGCACGCCGAGCACGAGGACGAGGCCCCACCACCCAATGAAGACTCGAGCCACCGCGCCGAGCGACACGAGGAACACGATGAGCGTGAGCAACTCCAGAATGAGGGCGCTCTTGTCCACCCGCGAAAGCCACTCGAGCGACGCGGACGCGGTTACTCCACGTCGGGTGATCAGCAGAATCAAAAACGCAGCGGCGGTGGATGCGGAAGAGAAGAGGAAGAGAGCGCCCAACCAATTCGAATCAGCCCAGATGGGGCGATTGGTCACCGACAGGAGAACACCGGTATAGCCTGCCAGGAAGAACCCCATGATGCCGCCCAGCACAGCGTTCACCGCCGCCAACGGCCCGCGCGTAAACAGCGCGGCTGGCGACCATTTGAGTTTCCCCTCTTCGTGCCGCGCTCCCAGCCACCCCAGGAACGCGAACAAGCTGAAGAAGAGCAACCCCCAGGCACCCACCGACATCGGAGACCAGAGCTTGAGCGTGGGCCGCCCGGTCTCCGACTCGATGAGCATGTGGAAGAAGCGAAGCGGCTTGCCGAGGTCCACAGTCAGCAGGATCCCGCTGATGATGGCCCCGACGAGAGCCACCTTGAAAGCGAGCCGGATGACAGGCCGGTCCGATGGTCTGCCGAACAACTGAAGGATGCTGGCCAGAAACAGACTTCCCCCGGCGATTCCGCCGACGAAGAAGTAGAAGATGATGAGCCATTTCCAGTCTGGCGGCTCGGTGAAAAACGTGTCGGACATCGCGTCGTTCCTCCCCGGGACCCTACGCGGGCGGGGTCGTAGTGGGCCGGCTGCCCTCGTCGCTTTCGCTGCGCTCGTCCATGCGGCGTTTCCGCAGGCTCACGAGTCCGACAATACCCATCAGCGCCGCGCCCAATCCCGAGAACAGGGAGCTCTTTGCGACGTTCCTGCTTGGGAGCTTGGGATCACGCGGGAGACCGTAGACCTCCGGCTCATCCACCAGCAGGTAGAATGAGTTGAGTCCGCCTAACGCTCCATCCGGATCGGCACCGTACAGGTACGCGCGCTTCTCTCCTGCGGCCTGGAGCTGCCCCACACGCGTCTCAGCGCGCGTGCGCAACTCCGATATCGGCCCGAACTGGATCGAGTCGGTGGGGCACGCCTTCGAGCATGCGGGCTCCAGACCGACGCCCAGCCGGTCGTAGCACAGCGTGCACTTCTGCGCCGTGGCGGAAACGGGGTTGATGTCTATCACGCCGAACGGGCACGCCCCGATGCAGGCGCGACAGCCATTGCAGACATCCGACTGGATGACGACGCTATCGAACTCGGTCCGAATGATGGCGCCGGTGGGGCAGACTTCCAGGCATGCCGCCTGCACGCAGTGCTTGCAGACGTCGCTCATCATGAGCCAACGACCGTCGTAAGGCGCGTCGAACTGTTCGATGAACTTCACGTGCCGCCAGGTCGTGCCGCTCAGGCGAACGGTGTTGTCGTAGCTCATGCCGCTGAGCTCGGGCTGGCCGCCCTCGCGCGCCGGAAGCTGATTCCAGCTCTTGCACGCGACCTCGCACGCCTTGCAGCCGATACAGACGGTCGTGTCCGTATAGAACCCCATCGCCTCGGCCATTAGGCTTTCTCCACGTTGCAGAGGAATGCCTTGCCCTCGTGGATCGATACGTTCGCGTCACCCACCCACGAGGTGAGGTCGTTCACGACGGCACCGGTACTGAGGCCTTCCCATCCCCAGTGCCAGGGCATGCCGACATGGTGGACTCGCTTCCCGCCGATGTTCATGACGCCAATGCGGTCCGTCACGAGCGCCTTCGCCCGGATCTCAGCACGCGGCGTGCTGATCTTCACCCAGTCGAGATTCTTGATGCCCTTCTCATCAGCGAGGGCTCGTCCCATTTCCATGAACAGCTCGGGTTGGAGCTCGTTCAGCCACGGTAACCAGCGGCTCATGGCCCCAGCCAGGTAGTGCTCGGTGAGACGATACGTCGTGATGACATACGGGTAGCGCGTGTCGCCCACCGTGGCGAGCTGGTTGTAGCTCTTGTCGCGCGCCCAGTATTTGTGCACCGGGTTCAGCTGCTGCTTGGGGTACATCAGGTTGTGCACCGGCGATTCGGCCGGCTCGTAATGCGTGGGCAACGGCCCGTCCACCAGGCCCGCTGGCACGAACAGCCATCCCTTGCCATCACCTTTCATGATGAACGGCTCGACGCCTGACAGGGCGTCCAACCCGATTCCATCAGGCTTGGCCTGCGCGTTAGGCGCCTTGGCGGGGGCAAAGTCCGGCACGTCGTAGCCCACCCACTTGCCGAGCTTCACCTCGCCGGTCTTCGGATCAGCGGGGTTCGCGAAGTCACTGTCCCACCACACCCACCGCTTCCGCTCACTCCACGGCTT